>NZ_HF991126.1:165706-172478 GCF_000432295.1 Bacteroides sp. CAG:189 | reverse complement strand
CCTTCGACAATACAGCCACCAGGCCAACGAACAAAATCGGGATGCAACGACTCAAGCATTTCGGCAACATCTTTTCGCAATCCGTTTTTATGTCCACGAAAAGTATTCTCGGGAAACATCGATACAAAATCAATATATACTTTGCCTTTATGAGGTAATAACAAAGCAAAACGAAGATCATTTGCTGTTACATCAACTGTAAAAGTTCCTTCATAACGATTCCAGGAACCATCCTGTACAACCCGGAATTCCTCAGAAGCCACAACCTGTTCCTCACGATCCAGCAGGACAGCTTTCACTACAGCATTCCTCAATTCTTCCGTAAACAAATGAAATTGAAAATTATACTTTTGTCCTTCGGTTACAGCTATTCCCCAGTAACCGGCATTCATAACCAATACATCAGATACGGATGCACCGAGATTTACAAATAAGGAATGAGGAGTAGCACTGTTCAATGGTTTCTCCTCCGTTATTTTATAAGAAGGAACGGTTGTACCGGAAATACACTTAACTTCCCAGCCTTCCATAAAAAGAGAATCGCTCCATGCAATACTAAAATGATTGATGGAATCATTGGAATAGCAATGTAAAGGTTTGGCTATCGCTTTTCCATCCTTCAAAACCGTACCGGAAGGCAAAGTACCATCTTCAAAACCACGGTTTCTTATCATTTCCGCATATAAACCTCCATCACCGGAATGAGTAATCTCTTCAAAAAAGATACCATATAAAGAGGAAGGTATCTCGGCCTCTTCTTTTGACAAATCAATCGTTACTACATCAATAGGTTGATTGCAGGACAGTAAAGAGAACAAACCTCCAAACTGTACCATTGTTTTCACCCATGTTTTCATACTTTATTTCCTTTTATTTCTAAGATAATGATCCAATGACTTCATAAAGACACCACCAACTACCGAACGTGCCCGAAAATTAATATAATCAGCATTCAATGTTTCATACCAATCGCCTAAAGGAACTCTTGAGGAAGTTTCATTCACATATTTCCAAATAGGTCGTATCAGCTCCTGAAAGTCACTCTCCGAATCGGCCATGGTAGCGCTCCATACTGTATCATCTATTTTGCCCCATGTGAAGCGATTATCCAAAGGTAATCCATATTTATTCTGGTTTTTCAGATAGAAAGCAACTTCCTTTTTCATTATTTCAGTAGGCAACACATTCATTCCCAAAGTTTTGTCCCACACAAAATTATACTTCTGACTCCAAGTATCCGGCCGATCAAAAGCCAAGCGATAATGGTCTCCATCATTAGCCTTACGTTCCCATTCAATAGCCATTTTTTTAGCCATCTCAGTATATTTCTTAGCTTCCTCCGGTTTATTTAACATTTTAGCCAGACGTCCATAACCAGCAATAGCCATTATAGCTTTAGCGGATAGATTTGCATTATGTGCCAAATGTCCTGCAAAATCTTCAGTACATAACTGATTTTCAGGGTCCAGTCCCTCCTCTGCCAGATAATTACTCCAAATAGTCAATGTTTCCCAATGTTTGGCTGCATAGTCCGCATTTCCATCAGCAATAGCAATCGCCGTTGTCATAATCAACATATTTCCTGTTTCTTCCACAGGCATGTCTTCCTGATAAGTTTGCCCATTTGCCAATGGATATGTACCAACATCGTGTGCTGCAAAGTTTTTTTTCCAACGTCCGGACTCACTATAATCAAATATAAAATTCAGCATGGCTTTCATTATTTCCGTATTATACTGGATAAAAACAGGACAAGAAGGATACGTCACATCCACTGTACCAATAGATCCATTACTATTATTCTCTTTTGAAAAAAAGAACAATTCATCTTCAGGACCTAAGACCAATTTATGAGCCGCTACCGCCTGACGATAAGAAGCAGCACAAAGTTCGGCATACTGTTGTCCACCAGCTTCAACCGCATCTTTCATCACCTTATAATCCCACTCGTCACATCTCTGCATGGTTTTGGTATAGTTTTTTCGGGCATCGGCCAATGCAGCTTCCATCGTCGGATATTTTTTCTTCCAATACGCCTTCAAGTTTTGCCCGAAGTATTGGACAGAGGCAATGTCGTCATAGCCAATCATCAGATAGCCTTCTGCTTTTTGTTCTTTCACATTACCCATATTTTCACTATACGCCAAGAGGGTTTCGTCCTTATCTAACCGTGCGGATGTCCGGGTTGTTTTTGTAACTGGCAGTATTCCTTTTTCGGCAAAACTCTTCTGAATAGATACTGGAGCCCCCATAGACATATCAGAGGCTTCCGTCTGTTTACCTGCCAGATAAAAATACCCCCAATCAATACAAATGATATCACCGCTTTTACCTAAAACATTCTGTTCTAAAGTTCCTGTTTTTAGTACATGAATGCCAGAAGATTGATAGCTTTCTACACTAACCTCTTGTTCCGGGCTGTTAACTGCCCATTTGGGAGTTGCAGAGAAATAGATCTGTACATCATGTGCACGCTTGTCCAACGACCGAACTTCATAACTAATATAATTAACCGGACTACTCAATAAATCCAGATCGGTAAGAACCAATGGACTCGTAAACTTCAAATCCAATTGCACTGGACCGCAATAAAAAGAATAATAAGTTTGAGTAGGTAATACATTCACCTTTATTTGTTCGGCCTCCGTGCCAAAAAAGGACTCTACCTCATCCTCGGTAAAAAGACCAAAATCAACATAAGCTCCTCCCATCGTATTATGGCAATGAGCTGCAATAAGATTATCTTCTGATGTCAGAGATTTCACTTGTTCCGCATCCAAAGGTTGCACAACATAGTTTCTCCACTTATATCCTGTGTTCACCAACATCTGCCCATTCAGATACAATTCAAAAATATCGTCATGTGAATAAATCAGATATAACTTTTTCTTGATAACATTTTTATGATCGATTGAGAATTTCCGGCGTATCCAAATATCCCCCTGGCTCCATCCGGTTTTAACGTGAGACATATCAGCACTTCCAAATGCCCCCACACCTGCCTGCCATCCCACATCATTATACTCTTTTTTATACCAATCGGCCAAAGGCAATGTATTTGTATATTTAGCCTGCCATTCTTCGTTCCGAGCATCTTTTAGTATTGCTTTTAATACTTGCTTATCCTTCCCCATAAAACGATAGCATTTACCATCTACTCTCAAAACACCTACTAAAGGATGTTCTGTTCCCGTCCAATGCCTGACGTCATCTTCATACAGTTTATCAGTATGCGACCACGCAGAAATATAAGGGTCAATTGTAATCAATGGATAAGCAGGAGCCCTGAAATGAGAAGCCGGCACTTCTTTATTATTCCCAGCTTCTACATAAAAAGACAAAAAACTTAATAGTAAAAGTAAAATATTTTTCTTCATAATTATACTCAAATTCCTGACGTATTCAATTTTCTAACATATAAGTTATCTTCTGTCAAAACATATAACTCATTCATATCTTTACCACCCAAACATAAAGAATGTATTTGTTCACCGGGTATTGGTAATATAGCTCTTACCAACCCCTCTCTGTCACAAACCTGAACTCCCAGCAGAGTCGCTACATAAAGATACCCCCTGCTGTCAAATACCATATTTCCGTTTTCAGAAGCAAAAGAATCATTGGTACTATGCAATCTGTAATAAGGCTGTTTATCAGAGAATAAATCGTTTTCCGAGGGAACATAAGAATATATCCATTGGGAATTTACTCTCCTCTGTACTAAACGTGAATGATCAGGATATATAGCCAAAAACTTCCCTCCTACCTCATCTTCATCTATTTTTTCTTTTGATTTTCTGTTCAAATTTACTTTCCATAATATATTTCCATTATCTTTCTGCTGAACTGTATATACTACTGATTCATCCACCGGTAAAATACTTTCGGTCCCTTGCATCCCCTTCAGCAATATGTCACGTTTATCATTCATGAGTCTACCCGACGAATCCAATAATAACAAGTTATTATACAATACACCTACCAAAGAGCAATCAGAGAATCGACCTAAATTCTGTATACCATCCTGATTCAGTTTATGGATATTCTGATCAATTGTTTGAAATATAATATCTCCGGAATTATTGGCAAACAGGCTACTGGATATTACTCCTGGTAACTCTATCTCCTGCCACTGTGATTGACTGTCTATAATTTCAGAAAGCATATCATTCCTCGAAACACCACACTCCACCTCTTTCGGCCATCCTTTCCAAAGCCAACGCATTACATCCGGAAAAATATTCTCAGCATGTACTCCGTCATGTCCACCATGCCCCCAAGAGTGAGCTACCTCATACCCGGAAAAGGACAAAGCTGATTCCATCAGCAAATTACCATCAAACCAATGCCCTAAAAGAGGATTCCATGCATCTTCTGTTCCGTCTTCCAAAAAGATACGAAGAGGTTTAGGTTCCGTTTTCCGTATCAACGCTGGATATTCATTACCACCTCTCATAGCTACAAAAGAGCCAAAAGCACTAAACACACGACGAAATGCATCAGGACGTTCCCAAGCAGCAGTAAAAGCGCAAATACCTCCACTGCTTGCCCCTGCAATGGCACGGTCATTAGGATTCTTTGAAAAGTTTAATAAACGTCCGTCTGTAGTCTTTTTAGCTTCGGCATCAGGCAACAACTCCTCTAACAGGAAACGAACAAAACGGTCGTTAGTAGTATCAAATTCATAGCTTCTGTTAGCCCGGAGAAACTTTCCATTTCTTTCTATTTTACCTGGCCCCACAAAAACACCAATAGTCACTGGCATTTCCCCAGTTGCTATCAAATTATCAAAAACGGTAGTGGCTTTAAACAAAATGTCATCCATACATACGTACAAACAGGCCGGTTTATCACCTTTATAAGCTTTAGGAATATAAATCCAATAGCTTCTCTCCGTTCCCGGATAAATTTTGGAGTTGGTAAAACGAAATTCCAATACCTCACCGGCTACACTTTCGTCAACAGGCTGCTTCGCCGGATCATATGGATATTTTGCATCATATCCGGATTGGGCTGCAACATTTACGCAACAGAAAGTTACAACAATTGCCAATAAAAATCTTTCTACAGTTTTCATATCTTTCCATTTATAATATTCGTCATGGTATCACTTCAAAAGTAAATGTTCCGGATTTCAAATTCACCGGCTCGTCCTTTTGTAAAAATAACGTTGCTGTAGAGTTAGGAGGAACTGTCACTTTATAAATAATTTTTGCCCCTTTCCTATTCCATGAAGATTTAACCATGCCCTGAGGCGTAATATACGACACTTTTACATAACTAATATCTTTCAAAAAATAAGGTCTCAATATCACATTCTTAAATCCCGGACATGCAACATCCGGATTGATTCCTCCCAATGTTTTATAAAGCCAGGCACCAATTTCACCAAACATTATGTGATTTTCAGAAGTTATGGCTTTTCCATCATACTGCCACCACTCATGTAAAGTCGTTGCTCCCCGCTCAATCCAGTTACCCCATGAAGGTTCATCTGTCTGATTGGCTATTCGATATGCCTGTTCTACATTTCCTGTTGTGGTTAAAGCATCCAATAACGCCTGGCAACCAAAGATGCCGACATCCAAATGATCATTGTCCTGTTTTACTCGTGCTGATAAGTTGGCGGCTACTTTAGCACGGCAATGTTCGGGAACAATATTCCAACGCAAAGGCATACTCAACTCCGCCTGATAACCGCTTGCATAAATACCCGTTTCTTCATTCAAAAACTTTTTATTGATTGCAGTTTTTATTTTATCCGCCATTTTTCTATAAAAGAATAAATCATCCTCCTTATTGAATAACCGGGCTGCCTTTGCTATAATATCTACCATCCGGAAGAAACAGATGGATGCCGTTAATTCCTTATTAGATACCGCTTTATAAGGACACCAATCACCCAAACAAGCATCTGGGACTAAACCAGCCGGATAATGTTTCAGAAAAAAGTCTGCATGCTTTTTCATCATTTCATAATTTTCGGCTAAACAGGTAGCATCTCCATAAAATTCATAAATAGTCCAAGGAATAATGGCTACTGCACAAGTCCAATCAACCGTATTGTCCGTTTGCCCCCAGCCACCAGAAGGAATAATACAAGCAAGACGACCATTATCAAACATATTATCCTGTAAATCCCTCATCCATTTTTCATAAAAAGTAATGGCGTCGTAATTGTACAGCCCTGTTTCTATAGCCAGATGGGCATCTCCCGTCCAGCCGTTTTTCTCTCGTTGCGGACAATCTGTCGGAATTCCGATCAAATTGGACAGATAAGAATATCGGGTTGCACTCATTATCTTGTTAAACAAAGGATTAGAGCATTCAAAAGATCCAATTTCCGGAACATCCGTATGTACAAAACAAGAATTCAGACTCTTTTTATCCAGCTTTAAAGGCTTGTCTGAAGTGATTTCCACATACCGAAATCCTTTGTAGCTAAATCGAGGAACAAAATGGTCCTTTTTCCCATCTAAATAAATAATATCCGTTTGGAATTGCTCATCATCGGGGTGCTTTCCGTAACGTTCGGCATTGTAGAAACCAGTCAAACAATCATCATACACATGTTCTCTCTTTTCATCAAGACTTTCCGCATGTTTTATTTTCACACGAGTTCCCTCTATTCCCTTAAATACTCCATCAATTATTCCACACCAATTTTGTCCGAAATCAAACACATAATTGGTATCGCTAAACTTCTTAATACTTTTTGCATGTAGTCTGTCTGTTATACGAATCGGAGGCATGTTCAGAGCCACCAGTTTTT
>NZ_HF991126.1:156905-165676 GCF_000432295.1 Bacteroides sp. CAG:189 | reverse complement strand
GTAGCCACTTCTATTGCCCGTTGCCAATCCCCCCCATTACTCTCTAAAGCATACGTCTCTCTGTTTTCTCTCCTGAAATCATATCCTTCACCTAAATAGATAGCATTAAAAGTTAGCGGGCTTGCTGTTGTTTCAAAAGAACGATCCGAAGCTATCACTTCTTCTGTACCATCCGTATATACGATACGAAGATTCAAACAGAAAGAAGGTCTACCCCTCCAGTCCGCCTGATGAAAATTCCATTCAGCAACCGGCTGATGATTATACCACCCATTACCTAATAAAATACCTAATATATTCTCACCCTGCTTCAAATCTTTGGTCACATCATAAGTAGCATATAACAAACGCTTCGCAAAATCCGTATAGGCAGGATCTAAAATATGGTCACCAATTTTCTTTCCGTTGATAGACAACTCATACAATCCTGCTGCTGTAATATAAGCTCTCGCTGATTTAACTTTCTTACTTATACCTATATTTTTGCGGAAATAAGGAGTCGAACGATCTTCTATATCCTTACCGTCGGAAATGAATTTACCTTTCCAATTTTGCTGATCCAACATACCTGTTTCAAAAGAAGATATTACCTTCGATGATTTTTGACCGTCTTTATCAGCAATAGAAACACACCAGTAGTATCTGGTAAAAGGCTCCAATTCTTTGCCTGTATATCTAATCAGTGTATTATTACTCTTCTTTTCTTCAGACCAAAGAATATTTTCACCCTTTAATAAAGATAAAGAATCCGTACTTACCGCTACATAATAAGCAGTTTGTAAAGCATCTGCCCGTCTATCGAATAATTTCCACGATAATCGTGGTGATCTTTCATCAATACTCAACGGCCGACACAAATATTCACATCTCAAATCTATTGGATAGCATTTCTCTTTTCCATAGCAAGAAAAAGACAATAAAATACCATATAGTAAAATCAATATTTTCTTCATAATCTGTTTTTTCTACTTCATGATAAAATGATACCCCCCCGAGCCCAAAAACAAAGTATTATCCTTCATTTCCATACATTTTCCGGATTCCATGACCTCTGTATATTGTTTCGGAATGAATAGAGTAGCAGTAGTATTTGCAGGGATCTCCACTTTCACTGAGAAACCTTGCTCTCCGTCTACCTCCCATTCCGAACGGACCATACCATACAGAGAACGGAAGCTCCCTTTACAAAAGGATAAATCACCAATCGGACGAGGACATATTATAATATGCTTCATTCCCGGCCGTTCCGAATCATAACGAATACCCAACAATGTATCGTAGAACCATGCCACCACACTCCCAAACATCGGGTGACAACGGGAACTATTCCCATGCCAGTCTTCCCATAAGCAGGAATATTCATCTCGAGTAATGTAATGACCAAAAGAAGGATAAGAGCGTTGAGTTATAAGCTTGTATGCCACGTCGCCATAATTATTCTCTGTCAGTACTTTTAATAATAAAGGAGTTGCCAAAATTCCAGTGTCAAAATGATAACCGAGCGATTCAATCTGACGTAACAACGTGTTCAGTACTTTTTCTTTTCTATCCTCGGGTACCAACCCGAAAGCTAACGGAAAAACATTAGCTCCCTGTCTACTTTCCCAATAGCCGTTCTCGTCTTCATCCCAAAAGACTTCATTAAAATTCTGTTTAATCTGCTTAGCCAACGCATCAAAATAAGAAGTATCTTCTGTTCTATTGAGAACACGAGCGACTTTAGACATAATATCTGTTACGCGATAATAATATGCCGTATTCACGAGCGACTCCGGTAATTCTATCTTATCGGGTGTACACCAATCTCCCAAACACCAGCCATTAGGCTCTTCTTTTACTACAATCCCTCTGGCATCCAAACGAGTACCAAGATATTGAATCCAATGCTTCATACCATCATAATGTCGGGATAACAGTATGGTATCACCATATTGATGATAATAGGCCCACGGCATAATCACATAGGCCGAACCCCATGCTGGTCCACCACCACCGCCACCAAAGGGAGCAGTATGAGGAACATAACCAGTCATATGGTTTTGTGCATCTGCAATATCGTCCAGCCATTTATAAAGAAAACGAGTGCAGTCAAATGCATACAACATACTTTCAACCAACACTTGTCCATCACCTGTATAAGCCAAGCGTTCCCGATGTGGACAATCGCTGCTGATGCTTCCATGCATGTTGATTTTTTGAGTATGAATATACTTCCGGTAGATACTGTTAAGTATCGTATCCGATGATACAAAAGTCCCGGTTTCATCCACATCCGTATATATCTCCTTTACAATGAGACTTTGTGCATTCAATGCTACTTTTGGAGATATTACTTCTATTTCCCTGAATGTATGCCATGTAAAACGAGGTTCCCAACACTCTTCTCCATTTCCTTTCAGAATATATGTATCCGATTGTCCAAAATCAATACCTTCCTCACCAATAAACCGAAGTTTTATGCAGTCACCCGCTTCTCCGGAAACTGTCAACATAGCCCAGCCGGCAATCATTTTCGGAAGAACAAAACGATAAACAGAATCATTGACCTGCTCCTTCAATTCGGGGTGATACATTTGCATTACCTTGTCGTACGGAGCAGTCTGGGAATATAATTTACCTTCGGGAGAACGTACTTTTATCGCTTTTTGCCACAATGAATCATCATATTCCACCGAACTCCATCCATCCATTTCTTTTCGGGCATCATACACTTCTCCGGTAAATATATTATCAGAAACCAAAGGTCCGATTGCACACTTCCAACTTTCATCGGAAACGATATTTTCCATAGTACCATCCTGATAAACAATTTCCAATTGTAGCAATAAACGTGGAGTATCATACCACATATATCCCTCAACAGTCCGCCCACGCTGATTGTACCAACCATTACCTAAAATAACCCCCAAACAGTTTTTTCCTTTTTTCAAATATGAAGTTACATCAAAAGTATTATATAGTATGCGTTTGTGTGATTGATCGTCATACGGATACAGAATATGCTCTATGGTACGTTTATCATAATTAGTAACAGCAGGAGCAAGCATCTGATCTCCGATTCTATCACCGTTAATATACATTTCATAAAAACCTAATCCACAGATATAAACTCTGGCATTTTTTATCTCTTTAACAACTTCAATATTTTTACGAAAAAATGGAGCAGGGGCTACATTAGCTTCCAAAGGAGTATCATCTTCCCGGTTGGAAATCCAAGAAGCCAGCCAATCAACTGGCCCCAATCCAATAGCCCAGTTAGCAATAGCGCTCCATTCCGTCACCTGATCATTTTCATCCCAAACTCTAACTTTCCAATAAACATGTTGGCGAGATACAAGTGCTCTCCCCTTATAAAGAATTTGTTGGGATTGAGAAGAACTGACTTTTCCGGAATCCCATAAGTCACCAATATCATCGAATAGTAGTAATGAATCACTCGCTACTAATATCTGATAAGCCGACTGCATTTTATTTCTGTTCTTTCCATTGCAAACATCCAACTTCCAACCTAACCATATGAAGTTCGCTTGTATGGCTACTGGATTTGTCAGATAGTCTGTACGCAGATCAAAAACTCTCATTTCTGGTGCCTGACAAGAAAAGAAAGACAAAACAAGCAATAAGTTTCCTACCAAAATTGTACTATATATTTTTTTCATATAAAATCAGTCATTGATGTACACCATTTGGTTAGAAAGGAGTAAAAGGACGAGTCTGAGATGCAGCCCCAAACTGATAATTAGGCTTATTCCCCATATAAAATCTCAAAGTACCTCCTTTCATTATATCTTCGTACTGAATGTAAGATTTAGAATAAGTTTTTCCATTTAATTCCACTGACTGAATATAGATATTTTCATCACTATTATGAATCGTTTCAATTGTAAAGTTCTTCTTGCCGGGTAATTCAATCTTAACATTCTCAAACAACGGACTACCAAAAGCAAAGACGCCCCAAGAAGGATTTACCTGGTAAAATCCCATAGCGGACAGTAAATACCATGCGGACATCTGTCCACAATCTTCATTACCAATTATACCGTCAATTTGATCAGTATAAAAATTCGTCAATATCTGACGCACTATTTTAGCCGTTTTCCATTGCTGTCCTGCATACGAATACAAATATGCCATGTGATGACTCGGTTCATTTCCATGTGCATACTGTCCAATCAAACCGGTTATATCAACAGAAGCATGTTCTCCCATATCTCCCTCCATTGTGAAAAGAGAATCCAATTTTTGTGTAAAGAGCTTATCACCTCCATACATCTCAATTAAATCAGACGGGCATTGAGGAACATAAAAAGAATATTGCCAACCCGTACCCTCACTAAAAAAGCCATGTCCTCCATGTACTGAAATGATCGGATCATATGGAGTAGCCCATGTCCCATCAACACTTTTAGGCCTGATAAACCGAATAGTCGGGTCAAAATAATGCTTGTAATATTTACTCCTTTTAAGAAATAGATCAAACATTTCTTTATCTCCCAACTTTTGAGCCATCGCAGCAACTCCCCAATCTCCAATTGCATATTCCATAGCAATGGAAGTAGCTTCACCCAGTCTTTCATAAGGAATGTATTCCTGTTCTAATACATAGGGGATACCTTTTTGTTTCAAATAAGTGGCCGACTGAATACATGCCTGAAAAGCTCTTTGAGCATCAAATCCCTTAATATTTTTCAAATAAGCATCAGCTATTACGTTCAGTGCATTATAACCAGGTGTCTGATCGGTTTCTCCCCCAAGTAATGGCCATACCGGAAGTTTTCCCTGCTGATCGTAAATAGCCAGCATCGAATTTATAAAATCCCCCACACGCTCTGTTTGAGTAATTGTAAACAGAGGGTGTAAAGCTCTGTAAGTATCCCAAAGTGAAAATGTTGAATAATTAACACCTTTCTCCGCTTTACTTATTTTATTATCGTGTCCTCTATACTCTCCATTGATATCACAATAGGTGGTGGGAGCAATCAACGTATGGTACATGGCCGTGTAGAATATTTTCAAATTCTTCGCATTTGTATCGGACAGTTTTATGCGACCCAATTCTTTATTCCACTTTTTCAATCCTTCTTTAGACACTTTTTCCAAATCCCAATGTGGAATCTCACCTTCCACATTTAATGCTGCATTCCGACAACTTACTGACGATATGGCTACTTTCAAAGAAATATCAGAAAGATCGTTATCTAAAACTAAAACTCCTTTTACTCCTTTACTATTCAAATCTTTACTATCGACAAATGCACTATCTTCAAAAAGTAACAGGTCTTTAATCGGCTTGTTTGTTTTTAAAACAAAATAAATACGATGCTCCGGCGCCCATCCGTTCACAAATCGATAACCTTCTATTGTATAATCGTCAACTTTTTTTAAACCAGAAGCATAATCTTCAAAACCATTACCTTCTTTCAAGTTAATAAGAATATGTTTCTCCACATTTTGCTTAGGATAATGATAACGGTGTATAGCTACACGTTCTGTTGCTGAGAGTTCGACCTTAATTCCATTCTCCATCAATAAGGAGTAGTAATTAGGACGAACTATTTCATTTTCATGCTTATAATAGGAAGCATAACTACCGGATATATCGTGTTGTTCTCCTCTTTTTGTCCGCACTTTACCCGTAAAAGGCATTATTTGTACATCCCCCAAATCAGTACATCCGGTTCCATTTAAATGAGTATGAGCAAATCCAATAATCACACTATCAGAATAATGATAGCCAGAACACCAATCCCAACCTTTATGAATATTCTGCGGTCCCACCTGTATGGCCCCAAAAGGAACGGAAGCTCCTACAAAAACATGTCCATGTCCTCCTGAGCCAATATAGGGGTCAACATATTGGACATAATCTCTTGCTTCCATCACATTGAAATGGAAGAACATGCTTATCAACAAAACAAATAACTTATTATGATTCATGCGATTACCTTTTTTGTATTCATATTCAATCAAACTAAATTAATAGTTTCCGTATAATTACTTTCTTTTCAGTATTCACTATTTTCAAGACATAGACTCCCGGCACAACAGAAACTTCCTCTACACAATTATTAGATCTTAACTCCAGAATTTTCTCTCCAGATATAGAATATAACTCAATATTGCCAATAGAAAACTTAGAAACGATTCTAAATCCTTTATCCAAAAGAGAAATATTCACTTCATCATTTTTCGACAGATTGATCGAAGTGGGTTCTTCATTTATTTTATCTAAATAAACCGCTTTCACTACTGCATTCTGATTTTTCCAAAGCATTTTCAGTTGGTGTACCCCCTCTATATCCCCAATCATCGCCTTCGAAAACTTAAATGTCTTTGTAGAAAATGAACGAACCAAAGGAACTTCCGCCATAGGAGTCAATTCATTGACTATAAATGTCCTAAGACTCGAATTATGACCTCTCCAACGAATATAAATATTATGCTTTCCTAATACACTTTGTGACAGTTTAGCCGTCATCGTTTTATATTCACCTGTCATTGTTTTCTCCACCGGAACAGAAGTTATCGGCTCAGCTGCATCCTCCAAAAAAATATCAAAAAACGATCTTTCAGATAATTCCTGAGGATTTGTGTATTCAACAGAAAAAGAATTATATGTATATATTTCATCTCCCAGATTTACACTATTAATCTTAATAGCCGTATTATTACCCGTACTGATCACTGACACTGAAGCAGCATCATATGTCCCATCACCCAATATCTGCACCGAACTATTCAAATATTTACCATTTCCATTACCCGCCATAGGGACAGATAAATTATCTGCTTTACAATAAAAAACAAAAAACAACGCGAACAATAACCCAAATAATCTATTCATATTTACCTCCATGTTCTTCAAGATATTTATTAAATGTAGCACAGAGATCCATCGGTAGCAAAAACTCATAGGTATTGGGTAGATACATTTCCAAGCGGGTAAGTTCACGTTTCAACCGTTCGTAACCATCCAAGCCACCATAATTTGCAGCGATGAGATAAACATTACAAAAAACTGGTTTTTGAGTGCTGGGCTTAAATCCTGTCAAATAATTATAGACATCCCCTTCTTTCCAACAATGTGCCCCCTGTGATATTGAAACGACTCCTTCTCCATTTTTTCCTTTTTCATAACGATAGCTCACATTGTTACCGTCATAAACTCCTTGTAATCCACAAGTTCTCATATATTCCCTATAACGTTCTTCATGTGAAGTATTCCATAAACAACCGGTATGAAAACCTGCTGTAGCCAGCCATTCATTATTCATAGCCAGCCACTCATCATATTTTCCGTCGGGATCGGCAGCAGCAGTAGCAAATGAATCACCATAAATAAACTGAAAACCGGAAGGACCTGCCATCAACTCATCATTCGGAGTCAAATTTTTATAAAAATATTCCAACAAGAAAGGATTGAGTTCCTGTAAAGAAGCTGCCATTGTCACTCCAACCGGCACATCTCCTCTTCCTGGAGCACTAAACATATTGTATAAATGATTAGCATCAAATTGAATGTTGTCTCCATCACTCCACACCAAACTCACATATATCTTCCCAGGTTTGGCTTCTATGGCCTGTCCCTTACGTTGCTGAAAAGCCTTACGGGGATAAGAACACCAGAAGCTACCATTAGAGTAGAAGTCACTCACCATAAAACCGACATTATATGGATTAGTTGCTTTATTTAGTCCGTCTCCATCATCACCCGCACCATATCCCATCACAGATGAGCCTATTGGATATTTCATATGAGCACATAATTTTTGGATCATATTAAACCCTTCACTACCCTCTTTAGCTTCCAAATAAAAAATCAAGCCTTTTGTTGCAACAGCATAATCATATAACCTCCAAGGATTAGATTCGCTGTCCTCACGCAAGCCAACAGAAAAAGATAATGTTGGATGGCATTTCCCCTTATCTACAAACTCTGTTATTACCCACTCATAGGCTTCCATTTCATTACTCCATTTATCACGAATATCTTCGACCGGTAAATTTACCCCAAGTTCATCTTGAAAAAAATGCATTATATCTTCGGTCACAGGAATTGCTCCTTCTTGTGCACAAATCATTAACGCCATACACCAAGTCCATTTTTTATCTTTTGTCCAAAGCACCATTTTACTAAAATTATTTTTATAACGTTTCATAAATGATGCAAGCCCTGAATAATTGTATGTTTTTCCGTCCTTTACATAAGAATTATATTG
Source organism: Bacteroides sp. CAG:189 (assembly GCF_000432295.1). Classification (NCBI taxonomy): domain Bacteria; kingdom Pseudomonadati; phylum Bacteroidota; class Bacteroidia; order Bacteroidales; family Bacteroidaceae; genus Bacteroides; species Bacteroides sp. CAG:189. Next base: position 157,457 of record NZ_HF991126.1, on the reverse strand, counting down.
TTCGTCTCTCAATAAATTACATTTTCCGATACCATAAGCATCTTCGAATTGTCTAATATGATGATCTTCAATAATCAGGTAAACCTCCCCTCTCTTTTGATTGATAACTCCTTGGGCAGCCTCCACTATCAATTTAGAAGTATTATCATTATTTCGTAAATCAAAAACGGTAATTGCCTCATACGGACATTGCTCATTCTTAAAATATAATCCAGATTGCGGTTTTCTATCTGTATGATAATCAATCGGAGCAATATTTAATGGAACAGAAAAACTTGTTTTAGGCGCAACCAAATCATCATCTAAATAAAATTCAAATTTAGTGTCCTCACTTACCGGATTCTGATAAGACATCTCAACCCATATGCAATCATACTTCTTATTACCAAAATCAATATTCCCCAAATCTAAAGTCAAATTATTACTCGTTCCCACAACTCCTCTCTCCTCATCAAAACTAACGGAATTCTGTGGATCAAAAAGAGTAGTTACGTTTTGACTATTCATGGGAATAATCAAGGCGTTTTCCGTCGGTTCTACAACCTCCTGCTG
>NZ_HF991126.1:121511-156900 GCF_000432295.1 Bacteroides sp. CAG:189 | reverse complement strand
GCGTTTTCCGTCGTTTCTACAACCTCCTGCTCAATGGCTTGCGGCATTACTGCCGCGCCATTCATTCCCAATAATCCAATCAATATATATTTCAAATTCATATTAAAATTCATATTTGCTCTATTTTAACTGTTTAAATCAGGAATTACTACCTCAAGTATACGAGAGAAATTATATTTCTTTCCCGGATTATTCGTACGAACCCCTATCCTTACCCAATATTTTCCAGCAGGTAAATTTTTCACATTCTTTTCTGTTACGGTAATTGGAGTACCCGGGGTATAAGTAGTAAACTTATGAACAGCTCTCACTGTATATTTAGATTCAGTGTTATTCACCCCTACGTTGGGAGACTTACTGGATATAAAAACCTGTGCCTCACTAAGAGTATACACCCCTTTGTCCACATTGGTTATATCAATTTCTTTTTGTGTATCCTCTACTGTATATTTGATAACCAAATTATTTTGTTTTGTACCACTTAAAGTTATTTCATCAATATTCACCCGGGCATAAGGAGTAACAGCATAGTCCAATTTTGTCATTTCTCCTTTTTCCAGAGTCACTATCTCTGGATCAGGAGCATAAAAAGCACCCTCCTTCAAAGTAATACGATATTCTCCGGCAAAGATTTTTGTATTTGTAAAAGTTCCGTCAGCTTTTCCCCAAAAAAATCTGGCTTGCGTATTGGCATGACCAGCTTCCTCCCAACTCAACTCATAATATTCTATTTTATAACTATTGGCTGTTTCAGAACAGTACAATTCATTAGTCTTTTTATCAACTACCGTTCCTTCTATTCCCGAATTTGGCTCTTCATAATTATCATACTCAAAATATCCGCAAGAAGATAACATAAAGACCATCAAGCACGATAATATATATAATCTACTCATATTTTAACATTTTAATGATTAATTATAATATGGATTTTGTATCAATTTTTGGTTTTTTGCAATTTCACTATCTGGAATTCTCTCGTAATACATTTTCACATCAAATGTATAACGTTGGTCATTAGCATCAACCACTTTAAAAATATACGTATTGTCTCTAAGATCGAAGTAAGGAGATAACCCTGTATAACGTTTTGACTCCATCTCTTTATCAGCGATCCTCCAGCGTCTTAAATCCCAATACGTATGATTTTCAAAAGCCAATTCAATTCTACGTTCATTACGAACTTTATCAATGGTCAAATCAGAACTATTCAAAGTTTTTACACCTGCCCGATCACGAATATCATTTATCCATATCAAAGCATCATCCAAGTGTTGTCCCATTTCTACCGCAGCTTCAACACCGTTCAATAAAACCTCAGCATACCTCATGTCAATCCAATGATGTTCGCAATAATTTTCTTTCAACTCCTCTTTCGGCAAACTCTCATCCAAATATTTACGAACATAGAATCCTGTTCCATTACCGGAATATTTAGCAATTCCACTCTTTCCTGTAACATGATAGACTTTTCCATCTATATCCGTATATGTAGATGATTCCCAGTTTTGACCTACTGTATTAATCTCAGTACCATCTCTTTTTATTATCCCTCCTTGTATATCACATTTTTCATTTTTAAATACTGCATTCGGATAGATAATAGTTCCCCAAAAACGTGCATCCATATCCTTAAATAAGTCAGCTGGATCTGCAAAATGTTGTGAAGTTCCTCTTTCTGCAAAATTAGCAGGAGTTCCGTCTTTGCGTTCAAATCTCTCTACGAATTCCAGAGGGGGACATAAATATGAAGAATATCCTCCACTGGTATACTGAAAAGGTACACAATAAGTGTCATATCCATGCGCATTCACATTCCTTTGAAAATATTTCACAAATATATTTTCAGTACTACTTTCTGCCAAAAAAAGATCTGCGTAATTTTGCTCCTTATTGGTGTTTTTTCTATATAAAGAAAACTTACCTTCTATCTGTTTTACAGCCTGATAGGATTTTTCAAAATAGTCATTTGCCAAAGAAGAATCAATCCCAACAAGACCATCCAAATCAAGTGTGCCATACCGAGCAATAGAACCAGCATACAACATTGCTCTTGATTTTAATGCCCAAGCTGCATATTTAGTAGCACGTCCCTGCCCTAAAAGAGATTCTGTTTCAGGCAACAAATGTGCAGCCCTATCCAAATCTTCTGCAATAAAATCATAACAATACTTTTCTGTATTTCTGGGTACTTTCAAACTCTCAATATCTTCTGTATATTCCTGTGGCTCTTCCAAAACAGGTACCCCACCATAACGTTTTACCATTGAAAAATAGCAATACGCACGAATAAAGTACGCTTCCCCTAACCAAGCATCTACCAAAGCTTTTGAAAAATTTCCCTGATACTCAGGCAATGTTTTTATAAAATAGTTTACTCTACGAATACGACCATAATCCCAGGCTCCCCACCAAGTACCGTCGCCTATAGAAAAAAGTTCATCACCTAAAGTAATCATAGCCTCTCCCGACACGTGAGCCAAGTGCGCCTTTCCGGCGTTATTCACATTAAAGCCATATTGGCTAAAACGAAAGTCCTCTATCGGCAAATCAGCATACAATGTAGTCATATACGCTTTAATACCTGATTCAGATTTAAATATAGCATCATCTTGTATAATATTAATTGGAGGTACATCCAAATAATCACAAGAATGGATAGTCACTACAGCGACTAACAATATTATTTTCTTTACTAATCTCATCATAATCAAACTATTAATTAAAATGACAAATTTAAACCGAAATTAAAATTTCTCATAATTGGATACAAATATCCATAACTACCAGACGTGCGTTCAGGATCAACAAAATCCAATCCTGTTATTGTAAATAGATTATATCCATTTGCAAAAATCCGACATCTGTCAACTTTAAATTTGCGAGTAAACTTAAGAGGAATTGTATAACCAAGTTCTATACTTTTCAGACGCAAATATGAAGCATCCTGAGTAGTTTGCTGAGAGTCTTTTAAATTAGATTGACAAGCAGCCGGATCTCGTGTTGTAGGCCATTTTCCTGCTATCCAGTTACCCTCTTCATCTTGATGATAGCGGTCATAAAAATGAGACAAGCCATTACCTCCAAAACATAAAGGATACTGGAGCTGTTCTAAATATCTGACATTAAATCCCGCTCCACCTTGAAATAATATATTTAAGTCAAAACCTTTCCAATTAGCAGTTACAGTTGCTCCATAAGTCATTTTAGGATTACTATTTGAAAATTCAAAAACATTCGGATATACATCATTATCATCAATTATTCCATCACCATTCCAGTCTTCATATTTCCAATCTCCTGGTAATAATGTTGAACCACCTTTTCCATCTTGATCCGGTGAATTCCAAATATCTTCCATAGAGGTATATTGCCCATTGGAGCCATATCCCCATCCCATGTCAGAATAACGATTAGAATACTTTCCTCTCCATCTATCATAAGAATTCACAGCATCACCTTCTACTAATTTTCTATTCATTTTGCGAGTAAGAGCAAAATTCAAACTAACAGAATATCTAAAATCTCTTATTTGATTACGATGTCCTAATACAACTTCAAATCCTTTATATAAATCCTGATTCAAATTTTCCTCTGGCATCTCTGCACCAATTGTTCCCGGAACTTCCTGATTTCTTTTTCCCAATAGGCCGTCTCTATATCTCCAGAAAAAGTCTATCTGGAAAGAAAACAATCCATTGAATAAATCCAGATCAGTACCAACATTTAACGTTTTAGAAGTATACCATGTTATACTGGGGTTCGGAAGCCCTCTAAAGCCTAATCCTTTATAAGCTTCTGTCCCAAAAACATAACCTGCACCCGGATAGTCATAACCGGATAAAAATTGATAGCTTGACGAACCATCATCGCCTAACACACCATAAGAAGCTCTTATTTTCCAATTTGTTAAAAAAGACAAGGCATCAGTATCCTTAATAAAATTCTCTTCAGAGATACGATATCCTGCTGAAACAGAAGGGAAAAATCCCCACCGATGTCCTTTGGCAAACTTAGACGAACCATCATAACGGAAACTCGCCTCCAATAAATATTTAGAAGCATAATCATAATTCAAACGTCCAACAAGTCCCATATTAGTCGTTTTATATATTTGACCAGCATCTGAACTTCCTTGTTGCTCGTTATCAGAACCAGAAAATAATTGATCTACAGCATCCATTTCTAAAATTCTTTTAGCCCAAACATTATCTTCCTCTTTCGATGTTTGTTCATATAAAAATAAAAGTTTCACATTATGTTTTTCAGCGAACAGGTGCTCATAATTTAAAGAAGCTTGCAACAAGTTTTGAGAAGCTTCCCATGATTTTCTTCTAACAGCAGAAGGTGCCGCAAATGTTTGTGGAATATAATCCTGTGCTCCCTCATCATACGAATATAATGTATAAGCTTTTTGAAACTCTTTCTCTTGAGACGTTTTGTAGTCATATCCATATAAAAATTTCGCACTCAATCCTTTCAAAAAAGGAGCTTCATAAGTTAAAGAGAATGTAGTATTTAACGTTTTATTTTTATATCGTTTATAACCACTTTTATCTGCATCTGTAATAACCAATGAATTCAATCCAGAATTACTCATTACATTAGCATAATAATTTTCATTTCCATTCGCATACGGACTTTCATTAGGTCTCAAAGCCCATATGGATTTAAAGAGTTCCCAAGTATCTTTATGAGGTTGATTTTTTTCATCTGAAACTCCACTAATCAACATTTCAGCCTTTAAATGATCAGTGATCTTAAAGCCCAAATTTGAACGAATATTAAAACGGTGATAATTTAAATCACCTGACTTCCAAAGTCCATCTTCTCCATAATACCCGAAAGACAAATAATAGTTAGCCCTTTCCGTATTACCACTAGCTGTCACATTATGATGTGTCTGAGGTACCATTTTTCTTAATACCAGACTACTCCAATCCGTAGCTTGAAACTCTCCACTTCTATAACGTTCCAAATCTTCTTTTGAAAAAGTATAATCAATACCACGACCCATATTTTTATCAGCTTCGCGTACCAATTCTACATACTGTCCGGGATCTAATACCTCAGGTAATCCCGTAGGATTCTGGAATCCAAAACTCCCAGTATAATCAATTTGTGTTTTTCCACTTCCTGCCCCTTTACGAGTTGTTACAAGCAATACTCCATTAGATGCTCGCATACCATAAATAGCTGCCGATGCATCTTTCAAAACCGTAACACTTTCTATATCATTGGCCTCTAAACGCTGCAAATCAGAAGCCTCACGAACTACTCCATCAATAACAATCAAAGGACTACCCAATCCACGAATATCCATGCTGGTATCATAACTTCCGGGTTCACCAGTATTCTGTTGAATACGAAGACCGGGCAATTTTCCAGACAACATATTTTGGACATTAACTGAAGGAGTAGCAATAATCTCATCATTTTTTACTGAACTAATTGCTCCTGTCAATGATACTTTTTTCTGCGTACCATATCCAACAACAACTACTTCATCAACTATTTGGGTCTCCTCTGTCATTGTCAAGTTAACAGTTGTTCTACCTTTCACTGCAACATCTTTAGAAGAAAAGCCTATCAAAGAAAACCTCAAAATAGCATCATTAGTATTGGAAACAGTAATACTATATGCACCATCTATATCCGTTATGGTACCCGTTGAAGTACCCACTAACAAAATATTAACTCCTGGTAAAGGTTCACCTAACTGGTCACGAACCACTCCCGACACCTGTTGCCGTTGATTACTTTCTGCTAATAATATTGTACTGCTATTTACAGAAAGAAACAGTAACAAAATCAAGCGTAAATAACAAGAAAACGACAAATGCTTTCTTAGTATTAAATTTTTCACATCCATGCTCATAATTAATTAAAATCGAATTCGCATTGTATAAAATTAAGATTATCCGTATAAAGCTATTATATACTGAATAATATCTACAATTCATATTGATAACTGTTCAATATGAATTGTAGATAAATTCTGTATTACTTAGCTACCTTAAATGTCGAGGTTGCATCGCTTGATACTATATTTACGATACATATACCAGTTGCATTCAAAGAAATTGTCATACTTCCTTGTGTTGCTATTTGCTCATTCAGTAACATTCCAGTTACATCATAAATACAAATAGTTTCATTTCCTTTCAGTCCCTCTACTTTGACGCCGTCAGTAGTAGCAGATACTATGTAATTAGTATCATTATCTATATTTTTAACTCCAGTACTACCAGCTTTCTGCCATTTAAATACAGGATAATCAGAGATAGAAGGATCCATTTTCCATACATTATCAAAATCAAACCCCAATTCTTCGTAAAATTCTTGTGTAAGATCAGCTTTTGTAACATCGGCTCCATTTCTCTGATCTGCATTATTATCAGTAGTAACCAAATTTCCATTAACTTTTGCAGTCTCCAATGCATAGTTTCCTGAACTCAAATCAGGAGAACCACCACCACAAATTCGCCCAATTCCTGTTGCATCATCATTACCTGTAACATCGCACATTGCTAAACATCCGCTTATAGAACTTGAAGCATCTATCATTCCTGCAATTCCTCCCAAATTATTTCTGGCAACAACAGTTCCAGATACATAAGAAGACATAATCGCAGTCATATTTTCAGCTTTTCCAACTAAAGCAGCAGCATTATCTCCCCGTAAATCAGTTTCACTTAATTTTCCATCACATACAATAGAACCATCCACAAAGTAACAATCATATATAACAACCTGACTACCTGGACCCACAAATCCTCCAGCTTCTACACCTGTACCTATATTCTTAACCGTACAATTAATAGCACCAACTTCCCGAATAGTTGTTTTTTCAGTTTGTCCGGAAATCATTCCCATACGTCCTTCCCCTATAAAAGTGATATTCTCAAAAATAACTCTTTCAATGGTTGCTCCTTCCACAACTCCAAAAAATGTCATATCATGAGCACCTGTCGGTTTTTCTACATAGAAATTCTTAATTGTATGCCCATCACCGTCAAAAGTACCATGAAAGCGATCTGCAGAACCAGAACCACTACCCCATTCACCAATGGGCCACCATCCTCCCTCATAATCAAAATGCACATTAGAAAAATCCAAGTCTGCAATTAGTTTATAAGAAGCTCCACGGGCATCACGCATCCTATCAAACTGTTGTGGAGTAGCAATCAAATAGGGATCATCAGGGGTACCTGTTCCACCTGCAAATGGACTTTCGTCCTGCGCCATTACATTAGTTGTAAACACTACACTACAAAAGCAAAGAGTCATTAATCCTTTGTAAAAATTCTTTTTCATAATACTAATCTTAAATAGTTAATAATACAGTTGATTATAGCAACTAACATGTAATTAATCAATAAAGACAATCACATTGCTAATATATATTAATTAATAATATAGTTAATTTATGTCAGTTTCTACAGATGATTGAGTGATCATACCAAATTGTTCATTCGGTCGATTTCCCATTGTAAATACTAATGTACCGCCAGCCATAATATCTGCGTGAGAGATATAAAGTTTATTGTAAGGTTGTCCGTTCAGTTCTATAGATTGTATATACTTATTCTCCGCAGAATTATTGTTTGCACGTATCTCAAAAAACTTATTTTCCGGCAGTTTTAACACAACCTTATCAAATATCGGCCTACCGAAAACATACATACCGTCAGACGGATTAACCGGATAGAAACCTAATGCAGAGAAGACATACCAGGAAGACATCTGCCCGCAATCTTCATTGCCCTGCAGCCCATCCGGCAAGTCGCTATACATATGCGATAGGATATAATCCACCTTTTCCGCCGTTTTCCATTGCTGGCCGACAAAGGAATAAAGATATACCGTGTGATGTCCCGGTTCATTACCGTGAGCATACTGCCCGATCAGACCGGAAATATCCGGAGAAGCCGCATCACCCAAATCTTCATTTACAAGGAACAGGCTGTCCAACTTTGAAACAAATGCTTCCTTGCTTCCGAACAAAGATATCAGGCCTTCGACATCGTGAGGTACCAACCAAGTATATTGCCAGCCGTTTCCTTCACAGTAAGCATCGTTACGGTGAGTAGAATGCACAGGGTTGAACGGAGTTACCCATGAACCATCTCGATTTTTTCCTCTGAAGAAATGTGTATCTTTATCCCAATAGTTCTGATAAGCTAAAGCACGCTTGGAAAAATACTCATAATCTTCCGTCTTACCTAACTTCCGTGCCACCTGTGCCACTCCCCAATCGGCAATAGCATATTCCAGACCTTTGGCAACCGATTCATTTTCTTTGTCTGCCGGAATATATTCCAGATCCGTCACATACGACAGTCCTTTGTAATCGGACATCATGGATGCTTTCATCGCCTGATAAGCACGTTCATAATTGAACCCTTTGACATCTTTCAATATCGCATCTGCAATCACCGGAACGGACTGGATACCAATCATCTCATTCGTATCCGAACCATATAGATGCCATACCGGTAAACGTCCCTGTTGCTCGTAAATGGCAAGCATCGAATTTATAAAGTCGGGAACACGTTCCGGTTGTACTAATGTGTACAAAGGATGAGCTGCACGATAAGTATCCCATAAAGAAAATACAGTATAATTGGTAAAGCCCGGATCGCCATATATATTTTTATCGGTTCCACGGTACTCCCCACTACAATCATTAAACATGATCGGCTGCATAAAGGCATGGTACAAGGCCGTATAGAAGATACGTTTTGCCACTGTATCGGTTGTTTCTACCTGTAACTTCGATAATTCCGCATTCCATTTACCGGTTGTTTCAGCAACGATATTCTCAAAATTCCAGTCTTTTATTTCCTGCCCGATATTATCCATTGCATTTTCCATGCTCACGGGAGAAATACCGACTTTCACTCCTAATTCCTCTACTACAGGTGCAACGGCAACATTTCCTTTCACGTCCAGTCCCTGAAGACGATTTCCCGCTACTTGCACCGAATCATGATACAAAGTCAGATGTACAGGTTGGGAGAAAACTGCAGAAAAATAAATCTGCTGTTTTTTTGACCAGCCTGTGGAATACCGGTATCCTCTGATGACCGTATCATTGATTTGCTCCAGATATGTATCAGTCGGACGATCGTCTCCATTTGCATCTTTCAAGTTAATCATTACATGTTTTTCCACATCTTTCGGGAAAGTATAGCGATGGAAAGCCACCCGGTCCGAAGCAGTAAGTTCCACTTTCGTACGATGAGTTTTCAGTAAAACTTCGTAATATCCCGGCAACGCCCGCTCGTTATCTTTCGAATAATAAGAAGCATAACCGGACAAAGGGTCTTGTTGCGTTCCCGGTTGCGTACGTGCCTTACCGGTATATGGCATGAACAGAATATCGCCGGTGTCACTGCAACCTGTCCCGTTGAGATGGAGATGTGAAAAACCAATCACGATAGAGTCGGAATAATGATATCCTGAACACCAGTCCCATCCTTTATTGATATTATTAGGACCGATCTGTACGGCTCCGAAAGGGGCGGTAACTCCCAGGAATGTATGTCCATGTCCTCCGGTTCCGATATAAGGGTCTACATAAGCCACCGGATTTATCACTTCCGGTTTGTCCGTACCGGTGCACCCGAAAGCACACATGAGACAGCTTAATAATAAAAACTTCTGTAAATTCATTTATATTCTTATTTGTTTTCGTTAGTCAAAGAATAAGGGAAATCTTCATCATTTACTCCCCGCTGTGTATTTGGCGTATGGCTCATATTGAAATCAAGAACAGCACCGTTCATTAATTCCTCATGTTTCAACCAATTGTGGTTATATTCCTTACCGTTCATTTTCAAGGAACATATATATCTATTGTCATTTGTGTTGTCGGGAGCATTCAAAATAACCTGCTTTCCATTTTCCAGTGTAAGAATTGCTTTTTTAAAGAGAGGGGCTCCCATTACATACTCTCCTGAACCCGGACATACCGGGTAAAATCCTAAAGCAGAAAATATATACCAGGCAGAAGTCTGACCGTTATCTTCATCTCCACAATAGCCGTCCGGATAAGGGGTATACAGCTTATCCATTACCTCCCTTAACCAATATTGCGCTTTCCAAGGCTGTCCTGCATAATTATAAAGATAGATCATATGCTGAATAGGTTGGTTACCATGCGCATAATTGCCCATATTCATAATCTGCATCTCCTTTATTTCATGAATGCACTGCCCGTAATAACTGTCGTCGTAAATAGGAGGAACTACAAATACAGAATCCAGCATGGACACAAAGCTCTCCTTTCCTCCCATCAGATCGATAAGCCCCTGCACATCATGAAATACACTCCAGGTATAATGCCAACTGTTACCTTCTGTAAAGGCATCTCCCCATTTATACGGACTGAAAGGAGACTGAAACGTACCGTCTTCGTTCTTTCCGCGCATCAGTTTGCTCTCTTTATCAAAAACGAACCGATAGTTTTTACTTCTTTCCCGATAAAGGTCGATTTCTTCCTGCGGACGATTCAATTGTTGCGCTAATTTCATGATACACCAATCGTCATAAGCATATTCCAGGGTACGGGCCACATTTTCATTAATACCTACATTATAAGGTACATACCCCTGCCGATTATAATATTCATATCCTAATCTTCCGGTTGAAGGAACTTGTGGATGTACATGATTTGCCCCATGCAGTACGGCTTCATACAACAGTTCAATTTCTTCTGTCCGGCATCCTTTCAGATAAGCATCGGCCACCACAGAAGCTGAATTATTACCCACCATGCAATGACGGTGTCCCGGACTGGCCCATTCGGGCAAAAAACCACTTTCTTTATAACTGTTTGCCAATCCCTCCTGAATTTCCTTGTTAACAGAAGGATACATCAGGTTCAAGAAGGGGAATAAAGCACGGAACGTATCCCAAAAACCGGTATCCGTATACATATACCCACTCTTCACTTCACCGTTGTAAGGACTGTAATGAACAATATTTCCGGATTTATCTATTTCATAAAACTTACGTGGAAACAACAAGGAACGATATAAGCAAGAGTAGAAAGTACGAAGTTGCTCATCCGTACCGCCTTCCACTCTTACTTTATCCATTACATCATTCCAAGCATTCCGGGCTGCTTCTTTTACCTCATTAAAATCTTTACTACCTATCTCTTCCAAATTCAACCAGGCCTGTTCTTCACTAATAAAAGAAGAACTGACCTTCACACCAATCTTTTCACCTTTGCTTGTCCTGAATCCTAATACAGCCCCGACATGGTTATCCTTTACCTCCTTTTTACCTTCTATAATTTTGTCTCCACTCCACACTTCTGCCGTGACGAAAGGTCTATCAAATTTCATCACGAAATAATTTTTAAAGTTATCCGGCACTCCTCCGCTATTCTTTGTTGTATAGCCGGTTATCGTGTTGTTCTCCTTATCTATCCGAATAAAAGAACCGTTATCAAATGCGTCTACCACGACATACGAATCTTCACTTTCCGGGAAAGTAAATCTAAAATAAGCAGAACGTTCTGTCGGAGTGATCTCCGTCTTTACATCGTGATCAGCCAAATATACACTATAATAATAAGGTCTTGCCGTCTCAGCCTTATGAGAGAACCAGCTACCTCTCTCGTTTTGCAGAAACTTTTTATCCCCGGTCACCGGCATCAAAGAAAACTGCCCGTAATCATTAATCCACGGACTGGGCTGATGTGTCTGCTTAAATCCTTTTATCTTATCATCTGTATAACAATAGGTCCATCCATATCCCATATCTCCCGTTTGCGGTGTCCAGAAGTTCATTCCCCAAGGCAATGCAACGGCCGGGTAGGTATTACCTGTAGATAATGTAAATTTAGATAGTGTTCCGACTAACGGATTTACATAGTCAACCGGAGAAAAAGAAGTAGAGTCAGTAACCACCTCTTTACTTCTGCATGACACAAGTAAAATAGATAAGAATACAATTAAAGGAACTTTTTTCATGGTATCGTTTTTATTTTCGTTTGATGCAAAAGTAGGTTGATGCAATTAATGAAACCATTAACAGAACATTAATAATCGTGGCTACAGATACTTTCAGAGCACATTTCCGGATTGAAAACATTAACAAGACATTAATCGCTTCCCATAGAAGAAGATTCTGTCGCATATATTCATTTTCCCTAATTACAATTCTCCATATTTAGCATTATCAATCACTCTTGCCACATATTAATTCTTGCTTTGCAAAGAATACATTTCCTAATAAGAAGGAATATATTCTTTGCCTAATAGGAGTGGAGAATATTTATATATAAAAGATCAAAGTTATCCTCAGATAACACACATGTAAACAATTCCGTCAAACAGAAAACAGAAGAAAAACAGAATCTATAATTTTATAAGTAGAAAATTATCAACAAAACTCAAAATTAACAGTATATTGATTACCAATACATTATAAATTGATATTTTTCCTCTACGACAAACGACCCGTTCCTCTACGACTTTCAAGTCGTTCCTCGTAGAGGAAGGTTCTATCTCTCTACGGGGAAATTAATCAAAAATCCATAAGATATAACATCCGGGTATAGGCAAAAGAATAGGGAACACTTATTTTGTAAGAAAAAAACATGTTTTTCTTCAAAAGAAGCATTCCCTATCGACAAGGATATCCTATTGTTTCGTACTTAATCCGGAAGTCTATTTATACCTACACCTTTGAAAGTCATTTCCACCGGTTTAATAAAACCATTTTCATCAAAATACATACGGTCGATACAAACCTCCCTGTGATTCGGAGCTGTATCGCCCAACGGATGACGATGATAAACAATATACCACTCGTCCTTTCCCGGGATCTGAATCACCGAATGATGTCCCGCTCCTGTACCCACTTTTTCATCCTGCTGTAATATTTTTCCGATACGTTTGAACGGGCCGAATGGCGAATCTGCAATAGCATAAGCCACACTATAGTCCGAACCGCCCCAACTGCCTTCCGACCACATAAAATAATATTTATTATCCCGTTTCAACATAAAGGGACCTTCCACATAATTCTCGGGAGTGACAGATTTATAATACGAACCATCATCAAAAGGCACAAGACTTAATAAATCCGGACTCAGCTTCACCATATTACAATGATGCCAGCCACCATAATACATATAATAAGTACCATCATCATCTTTAAAAACAAACTGATCGATCGGCTGGGCACCATTCACAATTTTATCAATCAAAGGTCTGCCTAAAGCATCTTTAAAAGGACCGGCCGGATGATCGGCTACAGCCACCCCGATTCCCCCATACTGTTCGTCATTCTGGATATCATTACCGCCGAAAAACAGATAATATTTACCATTCGCCTGAACAACAGAAGGCGCCCATAAAGCAAACTCCAGCCATTTTATATTCTCAACAGACAATACTTTGGGATGTTTAGTCCAGTGTACCATATCCTTGGATGAAAAAGCATCCATATATGTCTGGATATTATAGACCTGATGGATGGCCCGCGTTTCTTTTTGCCATCCTGTAAAATCTGTACTATCAGCTCCGGGAGGAAGATCGGACAAGGTGGGATATATCCAATACTCATTATCAAAAACGACCCCTTCCGGATCGGCATACCACCCCTCCACAATAGGATTACCGCTAAACTCTTTTTTATCACCACATGCTACCAAGAATAGCATCAACCCCAATACTGTAACAACATTTTTCATATTTCTTTCTTTAATTAACAAGTAGCAAAAATAATCATCAACCGTTAACAAAGGTATTAATAATTCATTAATAAATCTTTTCCAAGCCCAAGCAGGGATGTGCTGAGCATTAACATTTTATTAATTTTTATAATCCCGCAAAGGGTCTTACAAAAATATAAATCTTTTTTTTGCAAATCTCATAAAGCATATTACCTTTGCATAGAAACAACCGCGAGTATTATGCAAAAAACGATTATTTTTCTGCTCTTAATATTAAAATCGATACTACTTGAATCACAAAATATTTCATCCGGATTATATTTTGCCGCCCATAGTGCCATTAAAGAAGAGAGGACTTCTTTAACACTGTCTCCCGATTTTGATGCCTCAAAAGGCTTTACACTGGATTTCGACATTAAGTTCAGATCAGAAGAACATAATTACGGATATGTCTTCAGAATCATAATTGATGACGAAAGAAGTTTCGATTTAATAGCCAATATCACCCCGGGAAAGAAAACGTTGAATCTGATAGAAGGTAACAATGTCTATCTGGCTCTCGACGAAGAGCTGCTCAAGCAATATACATGGAACAAATGGGTGCATATCCGATGTTCCATTTATCCGGACAGTCTCCGGCTTATTTTCGATAACGAAGCACTGCAGGACCAGTATGAACCCATAAATATCAAAAACGTGAAATTCTATTTCGGATATTCCGATCACGAGAAATTTCACTCTTCGGACGTTCCTCCGATGTCTATACGTAATATAAAAATTACAAATGACAAAAATACAACAATTGCATACTGGCCACTGAAAGAACATCAGCCATACTCCTGTTCGGACAGCCTGCATCACATTCCGGCCAAAGTAACCAATCCCACATGGGAGATAAACAAACATACCAAATGGGTAAAAGAAAAAACATTGGAGTTGCCGATATATACACAAATCTGTCATGCTCCTTCGAAAGGCGCCATCTACTTTGCCAATAGTTCATCTGTTCTCGCCTATTCGACTACCGACAACACACTGAATACGATTTATCCTGTTCACGGAGTTCCATATACGGAAATAAACAACCAACTTATTTACCATCCGTATTACAATGAGTTATGGTCATATGATTTCGATACCCCGCAATGGATATCCATTTTCAATTTTGAGAACAAAACATGGACAAACGATGACCGTGTAATAAAGAATCCGGAGTATTCGCAACACAATGCTTTTATATCCCCCTATGATTCCTGCCTGTATATCTTTGGCGGATACGGCAACTATCGGTATAAGAACCAGATACGCAAAAAGAACCGTATACAGGATAATTGGAAAACAGTGTCGTATAGTGAAGAAATACCTCCGCGTTATCTGAGCGGATCAGGCTATAAAAACAAAGATACGTTGCTGATATTCGGTGGATGCGGCAACCCACAAGGGAAACAGGAGTTAGGGGTCGTCAATTACTACGATCTCTATGCAATAGACATCAATACATTCAAAACCAATAAATTATGGTCTATTCCCGGCGATGCAAAAAATTTCGTTATCGGTAATAACATTGTTGTAGATGAGAAAAACAATAAGCTGTATGCCTTATGTTTTCCGAACGACTGCTCGAACAGCTACATCCTATTAAGATCTTTCGACCTGGATAGCGGAAAGAACAGCACGAACTATGCAGATACCATTCCTTTCTCCTTCAACGATGTAAATTCATTCTGCACACTTTATTACGATTCATTACAGTCACAACTATATGCAGTGACCAATTATAATCACAACAATCAATCAAACATTGACATTTATTCATTGGCTTACCCGCCTTTAAAAATAGAAGATACGCTGCAAGCAGATACAGAACGTAAAGCATATTCTGCATTAACAAAATTCTTTATAGGGCTGGGAATCTGCATGATTGCAGGTATGGGTTGTATCTACTTCTGTTACCGGAAAAGAAGAAAAAAAGGAAGTTTTTCTCCCGATTCTCCAACCACTACAGCCACAGACGGTCTCCACGAAGAAACTTCGGAAGAAGAAAGTTACAAGCCCCAGCCAACAGCTCACAAAAAATCATCTATTCTTTTTCTGGACGGATTTCA
Source organism: Bacteroides sp. CAG:189 (assembly GCF_000432295.1). Lineage (NCBI taxonomy): Bacteria > Pseudomonadati > Bacteroidota > Bacteroidia > Bacteroidales > Bacteroidaceae > Bacteroides > Bacteroides sp. CAG:189. The sequence goes on along the minus strand of NZ_HF991126.1, from coordinate 141,099 downwards.
AGTATGGGACAAAAATGGAACAGATATCACCAAATCATTCACTCCCATCTTGAAACAGTTGCTGATTCTCATCATATTATACAGCGTGAATAATAAGAAAGGTATTTCGAACGTCACTCTGCGGGAACTGCTTTGGTTTGATAAAATGGATGAAAGTGCCCAAAACAACCGACGGGTGAACATTCGGAAACTAAAACTCTTACTGGAAAAACTGGATGGTGCCGAACTTGTGAAAGAAAGTACCTATTGGTCTGTCAAGTTTACTCAAACTTACTGCGACTATATAGAAGTATGTAACTTTATAGACAGAGTAAAAAACAATGAACCGATCACAGCAGCCAACATCCATGATCTGCCTTTAAACTTGCTATCAGGGCAATTATTACCATACGTTCAAACAGACTGGCTGGATTCTTTCAAGTCCAATTATGCCAATTCCGTATTGGACGCGGCAATCAGCCTATCCAAACAAGACTATATAAAGGAAAACAATGAATTACTAATTCAGATAGCCAACAGCATGTTTGCGCATGATAAAACAGACGAATATGCGTTAATTCTCAAATGCCAGGCACTGTATAAAAATGGCAGAACCAGCTTGGCCAAAACCACATTCGACACATTCTGCAATGAATATAAAGCAATGCTGAATACGGATTATTCAAAAACATTCAATGAAGTAATCAATTGTCAACTATAATCTCAGTCTGGCATAAAAGCCCATAAAAAAACGTATGCTCTTGTTTTGCAGACAAGAGCATACGTTTTACTGACAAAATATTTCCAAATGCTTATTTAAAAGTTCTATTTTCCTCTTAAACAAGACTCTGTTTTCTAAAACGAAAGATTCTTCGGAAAGATTCCTTTTTATGGCAAATGCTTCTGCAACGCCTCTACCATCAAGGTTATATTACTCATAAACAGCTTTACGGAAATAGCTAACAAAATAATCCCGAAAAACTTACGAATGATATAAATACCGCCTTTTCCAAGAAAACGCTCTACCCGCCCTGTCATACTCACCACAAAATACACCCAAATCATATTCAGCACCAAGGCTATGATGATATTAACACTGGCATATTCCGCACGCAATGACAACAGAGTAGTAAAAGCACCGGCACCGGCCAAAAGCGGAAAGACAAGCGGCACCAATGTAGCTTCTTTAATGGGTCCCTGATTCTTGAATATTTCGACATCGAGAATCATCTCCAAAGACATCAGGAATATGACGAAAGCACCGGCCACAGCAAAAGACTCGATATCTACATGAAAAAGCTTCAACATCATATCGCCGGCATAAAAGAATCCGATCAGCAGAACGAATGAAATTACGGTTGCCTTCATTGCGTTTACATCTTTTCCTTTCTCCTTCAAATTGATTATGATTGGAATAGAGCCTATAATATCGATTACAGCAAACAATACGATAAACGCACTGATCATCTGTTGAAAATTAAAATCTGCAAACATATTTCCTCCTTTCTTTTTTGCAAAGATAATCTATTTTTATGCATTTCGCAATATTTCTTTTCTTGAATCAGAAACAGTTTTGATTCAAAAAAAGAAATCCTATAAAATCAAAACAGTTTCTCAGTACGTTCAATTAAGAAATAATAAAAAAAACAAAAAGAGCACCGGAATGGTTACAGCAAGCTTTGATTATAGTTACATTTGTCTCAAATTTAGAAGATTACACTATATGGAGACGATGTTTGACACTTTGCTGCAATTGCCTTTATTCCAAGGGCTTTGCCATGAAGATTTTACAAATATACTGGAGAAAGTAAAACTGCATTTCACTAAGCATAAAGCCGGAGATGTGATTGTAAAAAGCGGAACTCCGTGTGATAAATTAATCTTTTTACTAAAAGGGGAAATATCCTTGCAAACCACTTCGAAAGATGGATTTCTTACTTTTATAGAACATGTAGAAGCTCCTTATGTCATTGAGCCACATGCTTTATTCGGTATGAATCTGAGTTATGTATCTTCTTATGTAGCCCGTACAGAAGCACATTCCATAAGTATCAGCAAATCTTTTGTTCTTTCCAATCTGCTCAAATATGATATATTCCGCCTTAATTACATGAATATTATCAGTAATCGGGCACAAAACATGCACGCCCGCTTATGGGAAAAAGCACCTGTGGATATTGAAGATAAAATTATCCGGTTCATACTTACCCATACGGAAAAACCGATAGGTGAAAAGATTATGAAAATCAAGATGGACGATTTCGCCCGTTGTGTCGATGATGCACGGTTAAATGTATCCAGAACTCTAAACACCTTGCAAGAACAGGAACTGTTGAAACTGCACCGGAAAGAAATCATTATCCCGGATGTTGCAAAGCTTGCCATGTGGAATGAAGAAAGACAGAAATAAAGGCGGTTTCCAATAAAGCCGACACGACAAAACGACAATCGCATTCTTTAAATAAATACAATATGAAAAAAATCATTCTGCTTGTTGCACTGACAAGCCTGTCTTTCATAATAAAAGCACAAACCTGTTTTGGAGTTCACACGGGATTAAATTACTCTACCTTTTCAGAAATTAAGGAACTGACAGATAATTCGCCTTATCTCTGCGGATTACATCTTGGTGTTTTTATGAATTACAGAATAAATAACATCATCGATTTTCAACCCGAAATAAATTATGCACAAAAAGGCTATAAATGGAGCATCGACTACACAACCTTCCCTAATGATATTTCCAAAAAGATAAGAATAAATTTCAAATACAATTTCATTGAAATTCCTGCATTATTCAAATTCTTCATCGGTCAGAATTTTAATATCAGTATAGGCCCCCAGTTAGACTTGTGTTTAAATAGAAAGATTGCAGTAAAAGAAGGAGAAGAAGTTGTCAATGAAGGTCAGAATAGCAAAGGGTATTATCCTGGCTATCATCGTATCAGTCTTTCATTAACCGGAGGTATAGGATATGATTTCAAAAATGGAATCATGTTATCTGCCAGATACAGCAACGGGCTTACCTCAATAGACAAAGATAACATGTCGTCCAGAACAAGCAGAAACTTTCTGTTCGCCATAGGATATAAAATATTTAAGTTACCATCCAAAAAATAAAATCAGTTATACAAAAAAATCAGCTATTCACTTTTGCAAACAGCTGATTTTTCATGCTCTGAAGAGAGATTATATTGATAATCAAAAGTTTTCTTATTCCCACTCAATAGTTGCAGGCGGTTTGGAACTGATATCATAGGTTACACGATTCACCCCTTTTACCTTATTTATTATATCGTTGGAAACTTTACCCAAAAAGTCGTAAGGTAAATGTGCCCAATCGGCAGTCATCGCATCGGTAGATGTCACGGCACGCAAAGCAACAGCTCTTTCATAAGTACGCTCATCTCCCATCACACCCACAGACTGAACCGGCAGCAAGATTACACCTGCCTGCCATACCTGGTCATACAATCCCCAATCTCTCAATCCCTGAATAAAAATATCATCGGCATCTTGCAGGATACGTACTTTTTCCGGAGTAATATCCCCCAAAATACGTACTGCCAATCCTGGACCCGGGAACGGATGACGCGTAATCAAATGTTCGGGCATCCCCAACTCACGACCTACACGGCGAACTTCATCCTTAAACAACAAGCGAAGCGGTTCGCACAGTTTAAGATGCATCTTTTCGGGCAATCCGCCTACATTGTGATGACTCTTGATCACCGTACCCGTGATAGACAACGACTCGATGCAATCGGGATAAATAGTTCCTTGTGCCAACCATTTCACATCTTTCAATTTATGAGCTTCCGCATCAAATACATCGATAAAACCTTTACCTATTATCTTGCGTTTACGTTCCGGCTCGGTAATACCTTCCAATTCCGCAAAAAACTTAGCACTGGCATCCACACCGATTACATTCAAACCGAGACACTCATAATCGTGCATCACATTCTTGAACTCGTTTTTACGAAGCATACCGTGATCCACAAAGATACAAGTCAGATTCTTACCGATCGCCTTATTCAGCAAAACAGCAGCTACCGAAGAATCCACTCCGCCGCTCAAACCCAACACAACCTTGTCATCACCCAACTGTGCCTTCAGCTCGGCAACCGTACTTTCGATGAACGAAGCCGGAGACCAGTCCTGTTTGCAACCGCAAACATCCACTACGAAATTTTTCAGAATCTGCGTACCGTCTTCACTGTGGTATACCTCCGGATGGAACTGCACGCCCCACACCTGTTCACCCTCAATCTGATAGGCAGCAATTTCCACTTTGTCGGTAGAAGCGATCTTCTTGAAGTTTGAAGGAATAGCCGTAATCGTATCTCCATGGCTCATCCACACCTGAGTATTTTCTTTCACACCTTTGAACAAAACATTGTCCTTACAGAAAGAAGTCAGATGTGCACGGCCATACTCACGCGTACCAGCCGGTTCTACTTTCCCGCCATTGGTATAGGCCATAAACTGCGCACCGTAGCAAATACCCAAAATAGGATATTTACCCCGTATCTCGCTCAAATCTACCTTGAACGCGCTTTCATCATATACCGAGAAAGGACTTCCGGAAAGAATCACACCTTTTACACTTTCATCTCCTTTGGGAAATTTGTTGTAGGGAACAATTTCACAATACGTATCCAGCTCGCGTACACGACGACCGATAAGCTGCGTAGTCTGCGACCCGAAATCAAGGATTATTATTTTTTCCTGCATATAAATGGTTGGATTTTGAATAAATTATCTGCAAAAGTATAAAAAACTATGCAATCTACTTGAACAAATAGTAAGAATTTCTATTTTTGCAGATAAAACAAGCCACAAAAAGTACTAATACCATGAAGAACTCCACCATTATACTATTGTTTACAGCCTGTATCGGATGTTCCGAACTCTTCCCGCTTTCTGCTCAGGAAACCAAGAAAGGAACAATACCTGCAAAATGTATCACTTCTGAAAAGCAAATGCAACAATTAGAAGAATCGTTGAACAACATCAGTGCCGATTTACAAAAAAAAGAATTGGAGTTCAGTTGGTTACTTACTGAAAGATACCTGAATTATTGTGATAAAACCAACAAACACATTAATATTACCAAAGATGACTATCTGAAGATTCTGACTTTTGAAAGAAAGCCGGAAGATTTGAAAGTGTTAGAAGACACTTACGAAAATGCTAAAAAGGAACTGCAAGAACTCCTGAATTCAGATAAAGAATATACCAGATTATATACCTCACTCAAAGAGAGCGTCAACGAAGAAGCACGCAAACAAGCCAGTGCCGCTCTAAGCAATTATTACTCACGCCGTTGGAGTGACAATGAGACATACAAAAATTTACGGAACAAAGAACAAAAAACTCTCAGACAATATCGTATTGAAACAGTGCGTTATGCACTCAATGAATGCAAAGCCCAACAACAAGTCATGTCTACCCGATTCATTGATTACGGCGACCGGGAAAATATTCTGTCATCAGACTCTGCACTTAGACAACTGTCTGTAGAAATCAGATTACTAAAAGACTTGCAACAAGAAACCATCCGGAAATACCAACAACTGAAATATAAAGTCAGCATTCCGGAGTAACCGTTTCGGTTTATACTCATTTCTTATTTTGTTCTTTCAGCAGGTCACGTATCTCGGTCAACAGCACTTCTTCTTTCGTCGGAGCCGGTGGTGCGGGAGGGGTTGCAGGCGCAGCAGCCTCTTTCTTTGTGGTCAGTTTTGTCAGCAAACGTATAAATAAGAATATGGAAAAGGCAATGATCAAGAAATCAAAAGTAGCCTGCAAGAAGTTACCATAATTCAAGGTTACGGCAGCGATTTCTTTTCCATCCACCACTTCGGCCGGCTTCATCACCCATTTCAAATCCGTAAAGTTCACTCCGCCCACCAATAGACCGAGAGGAGGCATTATCACATCGGCAACCACCGATGATACTATTTTACCAAACGCGCCGCCAATGATAACACCGACAGCCATATCGATTACATTTCCCTTCATGGCAAAAGCCTTAAAGTCCTGTAAAAAAGTACTCTTTCCCATCTTTTTTTATATTTAATATTAATTTAATGTGCGAATATAAAAACATTTTCTTACTTTTGCACCGCATTTATAAAGATAAAACAAATGCAAGTTCGAAATATATTTGGACAATATAATAAAAACCCTTAAAAGTTTAAACAAAATGATTAAAGTAGGTATTAACGGTTTCGGCCGTATCGGACGTATGGTGTTCCGTGCTGCAGTAAAAAACTTTGGTAACGATATTCAGATCGTAGGTATCAATGACTTGTTGGATGCTGACTACTTGGCATATATGCTGAAGTATGACTCAGTACACGGTCGTTTTGATGGTGAAGTTGCTGTAGAAGACGGCGCTTTGATTGTAAACGGTAATAAAATCCGTCTGACTGCAGAGATGGATCCTGCTAATTTGAAATGGAACGAAGTTGACGCTGACGTTGTTGTTGAATCAACTGGTTTCTTCCTGACAGACGAAACAGCTCGCAAACATATCCAGGCTGGTGCAAAGAAAGTAATCATGTCTGCTCCTTCTAAGGATGCTACTCCTATGTTCGTATATGGCGTTAACAGCGACACTTACGCAGGTCAGGACATCATCTCTAACGCTTCTTGTACTACTAACTGCTTGGCTCCTATCGCTAAAGTATTGAACGACAAGTTCGGTATCGTTAAAGGTTTGATGACTACAGTTCACGCTGCTACTGCAACTCAGAAAACAGTAGACGGTCCTTCTAAGAAAGACTGGAGAGGTGGTCGTGGTATCCTTGAAAACATCATCCCTTCTTCAACAGGTGCTGCTAAAGCCGTAGGTAAAGTATTGCCGGTATTGAACGGTAAACTGACTGGTATGGCATTCCGTGTTCCGACTTCTGACGTTTCTGTAGTTGACTTGACAGTTGTTTTGGAAAAACCGGCTACAATGGCAGAAATCAACGCTGCTATGAAAGAAGCTTCTGAAGGCGAATTGAAAGGTATTTTGGGTTACACTGAAGATGCAGTTGTTTCAACTGACTTCCGTGGTTGCGCTAATACTTCAATCTACGATGCTAAAGCCGGTATTTCTTTGGATTCTAACTTCGCTAAAGTTGTTTCTTGGTATGACAACGAATGGGGTTATTCAAACAAAGTTTGTGAAATGGCTCGCGTTATCGCTAAAAAATAATCATTTACAATATGATTTTTCAAGAAGCTGCTTCGGGAGACCGGAGCAGCTTTTTTTTATCCGGAAGCGAAATAAAATCAATACTTTGTTAAAAAGGGAACCATTCCTATCCTAAGTATCTACTATTTTAGTAATTTTGTAGTTCATAAGCCATTAGTCGGCTTATTCTTATCAGATTCACATGAGAAGATTAAATGTCACATTCGTTTTAATTTGCATAATTACTAATATGATAGACGCTCAAAATCCTTTTTTCGAAAAGTATAACACCCCGCATGGAACTGTCCCATTCGATAAAATAAAAACAGAACATTATGAACCCGCCATCCGTGAAGGTATACGCCAACACATCGCGGAAATAAATGCCATCACCGATAACCCGGAAGTACCTACTTTCGACAACACTCTATTGGCTTATGAAAAATCAGGAGACTTATTAAACCGTGTCGTCACCGTATTCAGCAACTTGCGCAGCGCAGAGACCAATGATGATCTGCAAATATTGGCTCAGAAAATGATGCCGCTTTTAAGCGAACACGATAATGATATCAGTCTGAACGAAAAGCTGTTTGAGCGCATAAAAACGGTCTATGACCGGAAAGAACAATTAAACCTCACGGCGGAGCAGATGAAACTGCTCGAAAACGTTTATGATGGCTTCATTCGCCAAGGAGCCAATCTGAAAGGGGAAGCAAAAGAGGAATATCGCCGTCTAACCAAAGAACTGAGCAGCCTGACACTGGAATTTAGCGAAAACAACCTAAAAGAGACCAACAATTATCAGTTGATACTGACTGACAAGGCACAACTTGCCGGATTGCCGGAAAGCGCCGTAGAAGCAGCTGCCGAAACTGCCAAAGAGAAAGGACTGACAGGCTGGGTATTTACACTGCAAGCTCCCAGCTATATCCCTTTCATGACATATGCCGGCAACCGTGACCTACGCAAAGAGCTCTACTTGGCTTACAACACAAAGTGTACGCATGACAATGAATACAACAACATAGATATTGTCAGAAAAATAGCCAACACCCGAATGAGCATTGCACAATTATTAGGATATGACAACTTTGCGCAATATACATTAGAAAAACGAATGGCACAAAACAGCGAAGCTGTCTACAACCTGCTGAACCAATTATTGGAAGCATACACTCCTACTGCGCAAAACGAATATAAAGAGGTACAGGAACTTGCACACCGGGAACAAGGAGCCGATTTCACGGTTATGCCATGGGATTGGAGTTACTACTCCAATAAACTGAAAGATCAAAAGTTCAATATCAATGAAGAAATGCTTCGTCCCTACTTTGAACTGGAAAAGGTGAAAGAAGGAGTGTTCGGGCTGGCAACACGCTTATACGGCATCACTTTCAATAAGAATACCGATATTCCGGTATATCATAAAGATGTGGATGCTTACGAAGTATTTGATAAAGACGGTCAGTTTTTAGCAGTACTTTACACCGATTTTCATCCGCGCGAGGGAAAACGTGCAGGAGCATGGATGACGGAATACAAAGGCCAGTGGATCGATAGTGAAACAGGTGAAAACAGCCGTCCGCACGTTTCTGTGGTAATGAACTTTACGAAGCCGACTGAGAATAAACCCGCACTGCTGACTTTCAACGAAGTAGAAACATTTCTACATGAATTTGGCCATAGCCTGCACGGCATGTTTGCCAATTCCACTTATGAAAGCCTGAGCGGTACCAACGTATACTGGGACTTCGTGGAGTTACCCTCACAAATCATGGAAAACTTTGCCATTGAAAAGGATTTTCTGAATACATTTGCCAGACATTACCAGACAGGCGAAAACCTACCGGAAGAATTAATGAAACGCATGGTGGATGCAGCAAATTTCAATGCAGCCTATGCCTGTTTGCGACAGGTAAGCTTCGGTTTACTGGATATGGCTTGGTACACCCGTCATACCCCATTTGAAGGAGATGTTAAAGAATACGAACAGAAAGCATGGGCAAAGGCACAAATACTGCCGGTTGTAAAAGATGCTTGCATGAGCACTCAGTTTTCACATATTTTCTCCGGAGGATACTCTGCGGGATATTATAGTTATAAGTGGGCGGAAGTATTGGATGCCGATGCATTTTCATTATTCAAACAAAAAGGAATATTCAATCGTGACGTAGCCGGCTCTTTCCGCCAGAACATTCTTTCCAAAGGAGGTACCGAACATCCGATGACACTTTATAAACGTTTCCGTGGGCAGGAGCCGACCATTGATGCATTGCTGATCAGAAACGGTATTAAAAACTAAAGATGAAATAAGTCAAATGAGAAGAGATACAGTGAAATATATCGCATTATTATTCTGCCTAACACTTGTCATCCCCTTTCTGAGCGGATGCAATGATACGGACGATGTACAAAAAATATTCACGGGAAAAACGTGGAAAATGACATACATCACCAAAAAGAATGAACATAGCTGGTATAAATTTACAGATGTCAGTGAAGCCATATACAAATCTTACGACCCGATAAACGGTACAAAAGCATTCAAAATAGCTTTTACCGGAAGTACGGAAGACAACATTATTCGCGGAGAATTCAGTGGAAGCGGTTCTGTGACTTTCACTGGCACTTGGCAAGCGGACGGCAAAAGCAACGAGTTCAGGATAACAGGTATCAAAAACCAACCTTCTTACGGTGACTCTAAAGATACACTGGCCAAACACATTGTTGAAGGACTCGAAAATGCGACCTCTTATGAAGGGGATGAAAGAAATCTATACCTCTATTTCGAATATGAAAAAGAGACACTCTGCATTGCATTCACACCCGAAAGATAAAACAATACGACAATGAATAAACAATCAGAATTAGACAAGCGTTATATACGCATGGCCAGCATTTGGGCAGAAAATTCATATTGTCAGCGACGTAAAGTCGGTGCCCTTATCGTGAAGGACAAAATGATTATTTCTGACGGTTACAATGGAACCCCTTCCGGTTTCGAGAACATTTGTGAAGACGAAAACAATGTCACAAAGCCATACGTGCTCCATGCAGAAGCAAACGCCATAACCAAAATAGCACGCTCTAACAACAGCAGCGACGGTGCTACCATGTATGTCACCGCTTCTCCCTGCATAGAATGTGCCAAATTAATCATTCAGGCCGGTATCAAGCGAGTGGTTTATTCCGAAAAGTATCGCCTGGAAGACGGTATCGAACTACTGAGACGGGCCGGTATCGATGTAGTATATGTCGGTGAAGAATAATCAGTAATCCTCCGGCACAGCTAAATTATAAATTGTAAATGATTAAATCGTAAATAAACTCATGAGTACAAAAAACTCTTCCCGTTTTACCCCTGTCATCATTGCTATCAGCGTAGTAATAGGAATCCTTATCGGTACATTCTATGCCAAGCATTTTGCGGGCAACCGCCTGGGTATTATCAATGGCTCATCCAACAAACTAAACGCCTTATTACGTATTGTCGATGATCAGTATGTAGATACGGTAAACATGACAGATCTCGTAGAGAAAGCAATGCCCCAGATTCTGGCAGAACTCGATCCGCACTCTACCTATATCCCGGCGCAGAACCTGGAAGAGGTTAATTCCGAACTGGAAGGCAGTTTCAGTGGTATCGGCATTCAGTTCACGATACAAAACGACACCATCCATGTTAACGCAATCGTTTCCGGTGGTCCTTCCGAGAAAGTGGGCTTAATGCCGGGCGACCGTATCGTCACTGTAGACGACAGCCTGTTTGTCGGAAAACAGGTTACGAACGAACGTGCCATGAAAAAATTAAAAGGTCCGAAAGGAAGTCAGGTAAAATTAGGCATCAAACGTGCTACGGAAAAGGAATTGCTGAACTTCACCATCACCCGTGGCGATATTCCTCAAAATACGATAGACGCCGCATACATGCTGAATGACGATTTCGGATATATCCAGATCAGTAAATTCGGACGTACTACCCATGTAGAACTCTTGAATGCCCTCGCACAACTGAATCATCAAAAATGCAAAGGACTCATCATTGACCTGCGTGGAAATACCGGTGGCTATATGGATGCCGCAACCCGTATGGTAAACGAGTTCCTGCCACAAGGAAAATTAATCGTTTACGCCCAAGGACGTAAATACAAACGTTTAGACGAAGTTGCCAACGGGACAGGAAGCTGTCAGGACATTCCGCTAATCGTCCTTGTAGATGAAGGGTCGGCTTCCGCCAGCGAAATTTTCTCAGGTGCCATACAAGACAACGATCGGGGTACCATCGTAGGTCGCCGGTCATTCGGTAAAGGATTAGTGCAGCAGCCGATCGATTTCAGTGACGGTTCTGCCATCCGTCTGACGATTGCCCGCTACTACACCCCCTCCGGACGCTGCATACAACGCCCCTATGAGAACGGAAAAGACCGTAATTATGAAATGGATCTGTACAATCGTTATACGCATGGAGAGTTCTTCTCTAAAGACAGTATCAAGCTCGATGAATCACAACGTTACTCCACAGGCCTTGGTCGCCCGGTATACGGTGGCGGCGGCATTATGCCCGACGTATTTGTTCCGCAAGATACTACCGGAGTAACCTCCTACCTGTCGACAGTATTAAACAAAGGGCTGACCATTCAATTCACTTTCCAATATACGGATAATAATCGCGAAAAGATGAGTCAATACGATACGGAAGAGGCATTGGTAAATTATCTTCGTCAGCAAGGATTAGTCGAAAAATTCATCCGCTACGCAGAAACCAAAGGGGTAAAGAGAAGAAATATCCTGATCCAGAAATCATACAAATTGCTGGAGAAAAACATTCTCGGAAATATCGTCTATAACATGTTAGGGAAAGAGGCTTACATCAAATACTCCAACCAGACAGACCCTACCGTAAAGAAAGGGCTGGAATTACTTGAAAAAGGAGAAGCTTTCCCCAAAGCACCGGTTATTACCGAAGAACCGGAAACCCAAAATAAAAATGAAAGAAAGGAAAAGAAAACTGCGAAAGTGGATAGCACAGGAGAAAACCCGGTATTGCGACTCTACGCTGAAAGATCTTTCTGCTGATATACTTGCCAACCTCGAAAAGCATCCGGCTTTCGAGGCGGCAACTACGCTATTACTTTATCACTCATTGAAGGACGAGGTGCAAACCCACTCCTTCATTGAGAAATGGAGTAAAAAAAAGACCATTATTTTACCTGTCGTCGTCGGAGAGGAACTGGAACTGCGGCTCTATACCGGTCCTCAGGATTTAGCTATCGGCGCCTATGGAATTGCCGAACCTACCGGAAAGGTATTTACCGATTATAAAGCCATCGATCTGGCCGTTATTCCGGGAATGGCTTTTGACAAGGATGGCCATCGCTTAGGAAGAGGCAAAGGTTATTATGATAAACTCCTCCCCTACATTCCGGCAGTCAAGATCGGAATATGTTTCCCGTTTCAGTTGATCGAAGAGGTGCCTGCCGAACCGTTCGACATCTGCATGAATACAATTATAACAAAATGAAAACTAATTATCACACCCACACCACCCGCTGCCACCATGCGACAGGGAGTGACGAAGATTATGTTTTAAGCGCCATCAAAGGCGGCTATCAAGAACTCGGTTTTTCCGATCATACTCCATGGAAATATCGAACCGGCTATCTATCCGGTATCCGCATGACTCCCGAAGAATTTCCCGAATACGTACAAAGCATCCGCACATTACAAGAAAAGTACAAAGACCGTATCAGCATAAAATTAGGCTTGGAATGTGAGTATTTCCCCGAATATATTCATTGGTTGAAAGAGTTGGTTCATGAGTACAAACTGGATTATATCATTTTCGGTAATCATCATTTCCATACAGATGAGAAGTTTCCCTATTTCGGACATGGCACTACCACACAAGACATGCTCGACCTTTATGAAGAAAGTTCCATTGAAGGAATGGAAAGTGGATTATTTGCCTATTTTGCCCATCCGGATCTCTTTATGCGCTCTTACCCGGAATTCGACCGGCATTGTAAACTGGTGAGCCGCCATATCTGCCGCACGGCAGCGCGATTAAACATCCCGTTAGAATATAATATAGGTATGATGGATTATAATCAGGCTTTTGGCGAGTTGACCTACCCCCATCCCGAATTCTGGCATATTGCAGCCAACGAGGGATGTACTGCCATTATTGGAGTAGACGCCCACGACACTAAAGCATTAGAATATTCCGGATATTATGACCAAGCATATGAAACACTAAAAGAACTCAAAATAAAGACAATCGACCGGATAGAATTCTTAAAATACTGATATCATAAAACGGGATATTTATTTTTTCCTATTTCACTGAAAATCAAGGCATATAAAAGTATATACTATTACACAGCAAAAGTATATATCTTTATAGCGTAAAAGTATACACTTTTACACTGTAAATATATATATTCTTACATTAAGTTATATCAGCCTCACAGTAAAACCCGCCATTAAAAGGATTTATAAAACACATAGCTGAAAAAAAACTTAAGATTATTTATCTTACATTGGCAATTTTGCTATCTTTGTATTAAATAATAGCAGCATAATGAGCAATACTCCTGAACCAATAACTTTTAATCAACTGTTTACCGACTACAAAGGGCGATTTACCCGTTTCGCGCAGACCTATGTACGGAATACGGCAGTTGCAGAAGATATTGTCATAGATTCATTGGTTTATTATTGGGAAAATCGACAGCGGTTAGATGAAAACACCAATATACCTGCCTATGTGCTCACTGTTATAAAGCATAAATGCCTAAACCACCTCCAACAGCAACAAATACATAAAGATATTGAAGAAAACATTCAGTCTCATGCCGAATGGGAGCTCAGTACCCGTATTGCAACTCTTGAAGCATGTAACCCCAACGAACTTTTCAATGCAGAAGCGATGGAGATCGTTAACCGTACCTTAGCCAAACTGCCAGCACGTACCCGAGAAATCTTCATAATGAGCCGTATGAAAAATATGTCTCATAAAGAAATTGCAGCAAAACTGGACATTACGACTAAAGGTGTTGAATTTCATATTAGTAAAGCACTTAAAGAACTGAGAATAAGCTTAAAAGACTATCTCCCTGTATTTCTATACTTATTTTTTTATTAAAAAAATCAATTTTCCACTAGGGATATATCTTTTTTATCTGCTTAACAAATAAGAAGATAAAAAAGGCGTATGCATTTTTAATTATTGATTATGAATAAAGAACTATTATATAACTTTTTTCAAGGAAAAACTTCCATGCAGGAAGAAATCCAAATAAGAAACTGGATGGAAGCATCACCGGAAAACCGGAAACTCTTTCTGGAAGAACGGCAATTATTTGATGCGATGATCTTATTAGCTGATGAGGATAAGATCCGCTCTTATCAAAAGAAGAATATTTTTATCGGTAACTATTGGATAAAAGAAGTAATGAAAATTGCTGCTGTAATTGCAATGACTCTGATAGGAGCATATGCATACGACAGATATACCCCCAAAGAAGAACTATTAGCTATGCAAAAAATAACGGTTCCCGCCGGACAAAGAATTAATCTTGAGCTTTCAGACGGAACAGTAATTTGGCTTAATTCACGTTCAACGATCCAATATCCGGCCTCATTCTCAGGAAAAAACCGTACCGTCCAATTGAATGGAGAAGCTTATTTTGAAGTAGCTCATAACGCACAAAAACCTTTTATAGTAGAAACAGCAAAAGGAAATGTGGAAGTCTTAGGCACAAAATTCAATTTGGAAGCCTATGCTGACAATAATTCTTTTGTGACTTCTCTAATGGAAGGTTCCGTAAAGGTAACATCCGGAACCAAAGAACGCCTTATAAAACCGGATGAAATGGTCGTATTAGACCATGGCGACTTAAAGGTTACTCCTATAGAAGATTATAATGTATATCGATGGAAAGAAGGTCTTATCTGTTTCAAAGATGAAACTTTCGTAAACATCATGAGCAAATTTGAAACTTGTTATGGAGTAACTATAAAAATTGAAAACCAAAAAGTTATAAATTCCCGTTACACTGGAAAATTCCGTCAATCAGACGGCATCTCTTATGCTTTAAGGGTATTGCAAAAAGACGTCAAGTTTACATTTGAAAGAAATGAAGAAAATCAAATAATTTATATTAAATAAGATATGGCCTATGGAATAATAGAATAAAGAAAAAAACTCCAAACCAGGAGTAAAAAAGAGAGTGCCAATGCCTTGCCCGCATCGACACTCTGAATAATACAATTGATCTAATAACTATATTAAACATAGCAAAGATATGAATAAAAAATCTTTGTGTGGTGGATTACACCCTCAAAAATTACAAACCAATCATCTTTTTAAGATTATGAGAATTACACTCTTGTTAGCCTTTGTTTCAATTCTCAGCCTAAATGCCAAGGAAATGCATTCTCAAAATGCCCGTGTGACATTGTCTGAGATTAATACCCCTCTGGAAGCGGTTATTAATGAAATAGAAAATCAGACCGACTATCTTTTCATTATCAACTCCAGTATCAATACGAACAAAAAAGTATCGATAAAAGTAAAAGACGCTCCTGTACATAGCGTTCTAAATCAATTATTAAAAGGAACTGATATAAATTACTCCACAGAAGGTTCCTATATTATTCTTTCGCAAAACAAGTTGCAAACAGACAGAGATCATCTTCTGCAAGAGTCCAAAGAAACCATCATTACAGGTAGAATTATCGACACATCCGGAGAGCCTTTGATAGGAGTCAATGTCGTATTGAAAGGAAGCACACAAGGAACCATTTCCGACATCGACGGAAACTACTCCTTAAAAGTATCCGAAGGAAAAGGGGAAATACAATTCTCTTATATAGGATACCGACAAGTAGTTCTACCAATCGGAAACAAAACCGTCATTAACGTAACGATGGAAGAAGACTCCAAAGTATTAGGAGAAGTTGTTGTTACTGCCTTAGGTATCGAAAAGAAAGCAGAGTCTTTGACGTATGCCACTCAAAAAGTAGGAGGAGACGAGTTGACAAGAGCCAAAGACGCTAACTTTATCAATGCGCTACAAGGTAAAACTGCCGGTTTGATCATTACCCCTAATTCAACCGGAGCCGGTGGTTCATCAAAATTACTGCTTCGCGGCAACGCCTCTGTTTTGGGAGAAAATGCTCCGCTAATAGTAATGGATGGTGTACCTATGGCCAGTCCTGCTTCTACTCAAATAACAGATGCGTTATTGTCTGGCGGCAACACAACTGATGGTGGAGATATTTTGTCAAATATCAATCCAGATGATATAGAAAACATCACAGTACTGAAAGGAGCAAATGCTGCCGCACTGTATGGTAGTGCAGCTGCTAACGGTGTGCTTATGATCACCACCAAGAAGGGAAAAGAGGGAAAAGCAAGCATCAGCGTATCGAGTAGCACGCTTTTCGAAACCCCTTTAGTGACACCCAAATTCCAGAATTATTTCGGAGCAGATGTAGAAAGTTACGATGACACCTCGCTAAATCCGAACCAAGTGACGGCTAAAAGACGTTTAGGCAACTACTCATGGGGAAAACGCATCGGCCGTTTATCGGAAGCAACGCTGGCAGAAATCCCTTATGCACGAAACTACGCCGTAGACAATGTCAGCAGTTTCTTAGAAACAGGTACTAACTTCAATAACTCTATTTCCGCCTCTTTCGGGTCAGAAAAGGTAAACAATTACATTTCATACGGAAATACGACTTCGAAAGGCATGATTCCGAACAATAAATTCAATCGGCACAATTTGACCTTTAGACAGGGAATGACACTTTTCAAAGACCGTGTAGAGATCAATTTATCCGTCAGTTATGTGTACCAGGAATCTAAAAATAGACCAGGATCGGGTATTTATGGCAATCCATTGTATGATCTATATTTACTCCCCCGTAATGCCGATATTTCCTACTTCAAGGATAATTCCGAAGTACACGGACAATTGTATTACATACAGGGCATTTATGATGAAAACAACAACATCATATATCCCAAAGCAGATGCCCAAGGCCCCATCCAGCAATGGCCGTGGATTAACGAAGAGAATCGTAACTCCCCTTATTGGTATACAAACAGATTACAAAAAAATTCGATTCGTGAACGACTTTACGGAACTTTAGGATTAAAAGTCAACATCCTCGAAGGGCTGAGCGCTCAGGCACGTTTCAGAGCAGACCGTATCAGAGATACCAATGAAACAAAAACCTATCAAGGTACAAAAGCCAAAACCTTCTATAACTCAATCTACGAATATTCCAGAAACAATGTTGATATGATGTATGCCGACTTCTTGATTTCATATAATAAGCGGGTGAATAATTTAGATATATCAGCCAACTTTGGAGGTTCAACAGAAAAAGAGGACATCAACGATGTAGGTTGGAATTATTGGATGAAAGACTCCACAAGTATCCCTAACGTATTCGACCCATCCAATGTTATAACCAATAAAAAAGACGGAACCAGTCTTCCTGTAACAAAATCAAAGGATCAGAATTGGACTAACTCTGTATATGGAACCGTTTCATTAGGATATAAAGAAATGGTTTATCTCGATGCATCTTTTCGTACAGACTGGTCACGTGTATACACGCAATTCGAAATGTTTGATGCTCCCGACCACTACACTTATTATAGTATAGGTGGTAATGCGATATTAAACAAAATATTCAAAATCGATAGCGAAATGCTGAATCACTCTAAATTACGCGTCTCATACAGTGAGGTAGGTAACTCCATTCCGAACGTTGTTTATGGAGCAATAAAGCAGAACATCAGCTCAGGTACGATAGAAGCGTCTCAATATCGTACATTCCGTAATCCAAAGCCGGAAACAGTGCGTTCAACGGAAGCCGGAATTGACCTTCGTTTATTCAGAAACATGATTGAATTCGACTTTACATTCTATAATTCTAAGATGCTGAATCAGTGGTTGCCTAAACCTGCAGCGACAGGTGGAACCCTACCGCTAAATTCCGGATTGATTAGAAACCGTGGTATCGAAACCACATTGGCTTATAATTATTCATCACCAGATCACAAGTTTACCTGGCGTACTGCATTCAACTATTCTTTCAACAAAAATAAGATACTGGAAACGTATGGAGAGAATAAAAATGAAATGATAGAACAAGATCCGGTTTTCAATGGTGGTCTGAAATTACGTTACGAAGTAGGGAAACCCTATGGAGAGTTATACGGCAAAACATTCCTGTACGGAGCAGATGGCAAAATAAAGACGGACAGTCAGGGCATTCCTAAGTTGACAAACGATTACAACTGTTATTTAGGAAACGCAAACTCTCCTCATCATCTTGGATGGAGTAATACATTTAGCTATAAAAACATCTCGCTCTTCTTCCTAATTGATGGTAAAGTAGGCGGTAATGTTATATCCTATACAGAAGCGCTACTTGATGCATACGGTCTGTCAGAACGAAGTGGAGAAGCGCGTTTAAAAGGTATAACCTACCAGCAGAGATCAGCAGTAGGCGGTGTAGATGTAATGTTACCCGTACCTGGAATAGTTATGCCGGACGGTGAAGTCACTTCTGTCGAAGGATATTACAAAAAAACAGGGTTAGGACAACCGGCATTGAGTGAATATACATATTCGGCAACTAATTTCCGCTTACGCGAAGCATCCATCGGTTATACTTTCCGCAATGTTTTCGGAACCGGAAATCATTTAAGCGCATCGTTTGTAGCCCGAAACTTATTCTTTCTGTTAAAGAAATCTCCCGTAGATCCGGATGTATCGGTCTCTACAGCCAACAGTTATGGAGGTATTGAAGCATTCTCTTTACCTACTACTCGCAGTTTTGGTTTGAATCTTAAAGCAACATTTTAATTGTATACAGCTATGAAAATTAAAAATATTTTTTTAGTAGGCGCTATTCTTTCTTTGTCCGTTGCTCTGGGCTCGTGTTATGAATCCGCATTAGAATTTGAAGGCGATGTGAACAGTATCAAACCCGATGACGGTACAGGATCAGATGAAGGATTCCTGACCAGCCCCGACATTGCAGTGGGCTTCCTACGGACAGCACAACTCCGAGTCATTGACTCCAGAGAGCATAAATATCAATATCAGTATTCGTTCATAGGAGACGATCCTGTGGGATATATGTCATCACCACATAGTTTTGATGGACGTCTAACATCAAGTCTGGCCTTTTACAGTGATTTCGCCAGTGGTCCCGATGCCAATCTTCAATGGGTAGCTCAACAAACGGTACCGGTTATGCGCTCTGCCGACACATTACAGATAGCCCCTCTCGGCGCATTTGCTTCCATCCTGTTCTCGGATGTCGCTTTACAATACACCAACGTACACGGTCCAATGCCATTATCGGATTATAAAGTATTGAAGGAAG
>NZ_HF991126.1:83769-121487 GCF_000432295.1 Bacteroides sp. CAG:189 | reverse complement strand
AGAGCGTCCGCTAACGTATGAAAAACAAAGCGTAGTATACACCCAATTGTTTCAAGACCTGATTAAAGCCGATTCCATATTAATGGAATACGAGAAACAACCGATTGAGAACACCGATGATCTTATTAAGGGTACAGATATGTTAACGGAACAGGGCACAGCCGCCAACATTGTAAAAATGTGGAGAAAATATGCCAACTCATTAATTCTACGCATGGCAATGACGGCTGTTGACGTGGAAGGATATACATGTAATATCAACGGAGAAGAGAAAACAGTACAGCAATTGGGAGAAGAAGCCGTTCAACGTGGAGTGTTGCAGGCCGGAGACAAAACAATCGGATTACTTTGCGGAACCGGAACAGAGGTAGGTTATCATCCCCTTTACAAAATTGCAAATAGCTGGGTCGATTCTCGTTTAAATGCTTCGTATCATAACTATCTGATTCGTACGCAACATCCTATTTTAGAATTCTGGTTCGCAAAAAATGAAGGAGCTATTACAAACCGGAATCAAGCTACAATAAAAAAAGAAGAAAAGTTCTTAAGTATCCGCTCCGGAATGGAACTATCGACCGCTGCCCTCACTACACAAACTTACCAATATTATTCAAAGTTTAACTTGAACTTTGCTGGTGAAAAGTTAGCGTTCTTCAAAGTAGAGGAAGCACTATTCCTATTGGCTGAAGCCAGTTTACGTGGATGGAATGTAGGTGGAACAGCCGAAGATTTTTATAACGCTGGTATTAAAGAATTTTTCACCAAACACTCTTTTTCGACAGCAGCTTATAATGAATATATGGACTGGAAAGGTATGGGTAATTTAGGAGTATCCCAGCAAATAGTAGAGGAAGCTACCTATCGGGATTTTCTGGACAGTGACAACAATCTTCCGTTATGGGGAGGCTACTATATGCTTAACAATAGCTACGACAAGCCCCAGAATGCAGATACGAATCCTTACATCAATGATTCGAAAGAACAAAAATTACAAAAAATTATTACACAAAAATGGATCGCTATGTTCCCACAATCATGCGTATCCTGGACTGATTACCGCCGCACAGGATATCCAAAGCTCTTACCTTACTGTCCTTTTGCTTATGGAAATTCAGATGGTTCATTGGAAGAACCACGCTTTAATTGGATTACCGGTGAAATTCTCACAGAAGGGGTAACCATACGTCGCATACCTTACAATACCGCCAGTCTTGAGGTGGCCAACGAGGTGGCATTAACGGCCAAATCCGCTTTAAATGAAGAAACAACCGGAGCGGCTAAAGATGACACCCAAGGAACCCGGCTATGGTGGGATATTGCAGAAAAAAAGACACTTGATTAATATTTACTTAAAATTAGTATTATGAAACTAAAACAACTTTTATTTTCAGCAGCTTTATTAGCATCGATGAGTGCAATGGGGCAAAGTGTACCAACGCACGAAATGTACGTGGACTTTGGTATAACGGAAAGAACAGATATCGTATCTGCATTGGATAAATGGCAACCGGGTGATAATTTCAGTAACGATCCAAATTATCAGGATGAAAATTTCTTCATTTCCCGCGTACCACTAAAAACGCGTTTCATTAACTCGAATACGCAGGCCAATAAGAATCTGAACGAAGAAAACAATAAAAATCTCTGCTGGTGTTCTCCGATTGGTGAAATGACTAAAAAATGGGGTCCAATGCCACGTTACAATTTTGATGGTGACAACTTCAACATGTGGCAATACATCAATATTCATGCAAACTGGTCCAACAGTTGGTTCCGCGTTCCCGGAACTTTCAACGATGTGGCTCATAAAAATGGTGTCCGCACCGGATGTCTTTACTTTATCGACTGGGCATCTCAAGTCAGCGCCACCAGTGATGCCGGCAAAATGTTAGCACAATTGGCTGCTAAAAATGAAGACGGAACTTTCAAGTATGCCCGCAAATTAATCCAATTTTTAAGATATTACGGTATTGACGGTATCGGTTTGAATCCCGAAGGTAACTGGTCGACACAATTGAACGAAGATTTTTCTTCTTTCTTGGCCGAATGTCATAAAGTAGCCGAAGAGATGAATCACCCATTCCATGTAGAATGGTATGCTTTCGTTTCCAATTCCGGCGGTTTGAGTGATAATGGTTCTAAATTGGAAATAGGTGCTAACGACAAATGGTTCCATAAAAATGGTTACCCTGTTACTGACGTATTTTTCTTAAACTACAACTGGACTGAAAGCGGTTTACAGAAATCTGTAGACGCTGCTAAGTCTCTCGGCCGTAGTACATACGATGTATATGCCGGTTTCGACCAGCAAGGACGAGGATATGGTAAATACGGAAATGCCGGATGGACAGCACTGATGAAACAGCCGGTATCTATCGTAGTATGGGGTGGACATGACCGTAGTCAATTATATGCAGGTTCAACAGAAGGTGGCAATTCTGATCTTAGTGTTCAAAATGAATATCAAAAGAAACAGGAACTCCTATTTACCGGTGGTTCCAGAAATGTGCTTCGCACTCCAGATGTAACAGATGACGTGATTACCTCTTCTTACTCTGATTTGACCAAATGGCATGGTTATTCAAAAGCTGTAATCGAAGAAAGTACGCTAACAGAACTCCCTTTTGTTACACGTTTTAACTTGGGTAATGGTTATTCTTTCAGCAAAGAAGGAACCGTTACATTCGATCATAAATGGTACAACATCGGATTACAGGATTTATTACCGACATGGCGTTGGTGGATCGACAACGGAGATGGAGTAACAATACCATCAGATCCCATCAATTGTGACTTTACATTTGATGATGCTTGGTTCGGCGGTTCATGCTTAAAAATACACGGAGCTACCTCCAAATCTGATATCCGCTTGTTCAGCACCAAATTTAATATAGCCAGCACAGCCGATGAATTCACAATTGTATTTAAAATGCTGAACGGTACGGATCCGAAAATGAAACTAAAAGTTTCAAAACTCGGAGCAGAAAGTGCTTTCACCTATCACACCTTGCCTACCGATGGTATCGTACAAGGTAAATGGAATACAGTAAAGATCAAAGCATCTGAATTGAATTTAAAAGTAGGAGATGTGATCGGATGTATTGGTTTAGCAATCGAAGGAACAGATAAAGACTATGCAGTATTATTAGGAGAAATGTCATTTATACCTAAATTATTTAAGAAGACTCCAGTTACTCCAGTCATCACTTATACCAACGTTATGAAACGCGTGTATAATCGTGCAGACTTTAAAGTAATCTTCGATGTGCCATTTAGCGGTACTCGGAAAGAAGAATATAAAGATTGTCCGATTTATAATGAAGAAGTAAATTCTTGGTATTACGAAGTGTATGTAAAACAAGGTGAGAAAGAAACATTGGTAACTGCCACCACTTCGTGGGCTGCTTACGTAGTGGATGCTCCGTTGAATGGTGTCGATCAGAAATTCCAGATTGGAGTCCGTTCTGTAGGATTAGATGGAAAAACAGTTTCCCCAATCGTTTGGTCCGATGAAATAGAAAGTGACCTGTCTACAATTGAAACACTTACAATTGACAAAGACATTATCAAACCGAACGAAGAAGTCACAATTGGTTTTGAAGATCCTAACCACCCGACAGCAAATATCGAAATTTTGAATGCTTTGACAGGAGACGTGATAGACAGCAAAGAAAATGTATTGAAATTAACAACTTCACTGCCTTCTATTGGAACTTACGACGTGAAAGTAGCTACCAAGATGAATATAAACGGCGTGTTGAAAGATACTGTTGTTATAAACAGGGCATTACTTCTGGTAACCCCCGAAGCAACCGGGCGCTTACCAATGATCACTAACATCGCAGCAGATAAAACAGAAGTACTTACGGAAGAAAAGGTGAATCTTAGTGCTGATATTGCCAAAGGTGACACTTATCTGCAAAATGGCAGAGAACGTGACTGTTCCGTATCTCAATCTTTGTATATGAAGGAACCTTATCAATTAACTGTTGATAGCAAAGTCATGTCAGAATATACAAATACTTCCTTCGCGCTATGGTTTAAAGTAGAAAAATTTGAACACGCTTCCTTGGGAACATTATTGATGACCAAGGTTAACCGTAATTATTCTGGCACTTGGACAGAGTCTGTTTGGGGAGAAATGTGGACCGCTATACGCCCTGCCAATTACTCTGACAACAAATACAAAAACGGTGAAGATGAATTGTCTGTATCCGTCGATGCTCCACCTGCTGGAACATCCAACTACGAACACAACGCCGAAGTAGACGGTATGTCAAATGGCTATACACTGTCACCCAATACATGGTATCATGTTTGTGTAGTGAAAGCCGGAAGAAATGTAAAACTTTATTTAAACGGGAAGAAAATTATCGACGTACAATCAAGAGGAACAGGTCCCAAAGACTGGAAAGGTGCCAAATTCTATGTAGGCGGCAGTATGACCAATCTGGCCAGTTTCACCGGTTGGGTAGATGAAGTACAAATTTGGAGCAAAGCACTAACCGAAGCCGAAATAAAAGAATCAATGAGCGGCTATTTAATTCCTCCTACCGGACTGGATGGGTATTTTACTTTCGAAAGTACTGTTACTGACGAAGATGGAAATATCTATTTCCCAAATGAAGGAAACAACAGTGTAGCTGTACCTGGAGCATATATGACGATCGGTACGACAGAAAACAAGAAAAATGTTGACGTGCCGCAAAATCAATTAACTCCTGCTTTAGGCGTACCTTACATTACAGGTAGCCGCCCTATTAAGTTCGAATCGGCTAAATGGATACTTGATGGAGCCAACTTCTCACAAGAAGGAGATAACAAGGCTACTGCAACATATGCCACAGACGGTCAATATCCGGTGACACTAACATTAACTAACTCTTGGGGTAGTGCAACAAAAACGATCACAGATTACATTGTAGTAAAGAAAGGAGTCGGTATAGAAGAAGATAATAAAGCCAATAATTACTTAATCTATCCGAATCCATTCAAAGAACAAGCGAATATATTATTTGCAGATGCAGGTATATACAACGTTCTTGTATTCGATATACAAGGTAAACAAATCTCCGCATCTAACTATAACGCTGCAGCCGGAGAAGTTTGTCAACTATCATTCGATGCTCCACAAGGCATGTATTATGTAGTTGTAATGCAAAATGATAAATGCGTTCAATCTTTTAAGGTAATAAAAGAACGTTAATTCACGAAAGAGAGTGTGCAGACCAACTGCGCTTTGCACACTCTCCTTTTCTATTTACATTATTAAAAGATATATATGAATTACCTAAAATTATTTATTCTGTTAAGCCCGATCATTTTATTCCTCACCAGTTGTGAGAATGATGAAGATAATAGCGGAACCATGAAGCAAGTCGAGAGTATTATAGATTATAATCCGACCGAGAATTATAAAGGTTCGTATGACATCACCCTTCAAAGGAATATAGCACTTGAATTCTGTAAAGTCGAAGGAGTTATGGGAACAGATGAATTCATTGCCAGAAATCAAGATTCAGGCGAATACACATATGTAGACTGGGGATATAAATATGCTGGCGTCAAAGGAAATGAAGAGGGATATTATAGTCGTGTTTCATACAACGATACGATCTTGGTCGGATTAGGTTTTTCTGATACATGGAAAGTGGGTAAGTACGATTTGTTATTAGTCAGGAACAACAACTATCAAATAATAGATCAATTTAACTTCATGATACTCAAAAACATAGAAGCTGATGTAACACAGGCCAAAGGCGGTGTTCTGAAAATAAAGGCAGAGGGATGGGATCAAGCAAGCGGTGCAGCCATCGACTCTCTTGAATTTATTGATAAATCGACCCAAAAGGTCATTGAAAAAATTGCTTCCACTTATAGAGAAGGAAACGATTATGAAAGCATCGTCTTCACAAAAGAGAAATTCCAATCGAGGGATTATGAACTATGGATAACCAGATGGAACTATGGATTCCGCCAAAAAATCTGTGATTTCAGCTACTTCAATTATGAATTTGTAAATTCCAACCCAATGCAAAAAGATGTAAACGGAAACTACTATCTTCAATTTTATGTGGATGAAATCAATGACGGAGACAGTTACATTGTAACTACCAATTCTCCATATATTGGAGCTTACATTGATAGAAACAAAAGGTTAGATACGGCAAATTGGAATCCTGAAACCAAAATCTACACCTACACATTGGATGAAGATTGCTGGATGACCGACATGGAAGATGGTATGACATTCTCCGTTCGTTTAACACTATCCAAAATAAATATCAATGTAAACGGTTCTAATGAATTAAAAATAGAACAATAGGTAAAATAAAAAATAGAACAAAAATAGACCCGTTTTAAGAAATAATAACTAATAAAAGATAACCGGAATGCATTTCTTTATAGAATTTGTATTCCGGTTTTCTTATATTTTTATTTTTATCTTAAAATAGTCTTTTAAAAATAATACAATAAAAAGCAAATTCCTCACTAGGGATATCCCCTCCTCAACTGCTTTATAAAAACAAGCGATAATTTGTTTAATTAAAATTCAATTATTATGAAAAAACATTTTCTATTACTAGTTATTCTAACTCTATTTCCGTTTATTGCAAGCAATGCAGTAGGAAATAGGGTACTCAAACTGCAAACAAACAGTCTGTTGAGTGAAGACGAACTCTCTTATTGTATCCCTGATGCAAACTCACGCACCAGTTCAACAGAACGACGGTTAGAAACAATCACGATTTCAGGTGCTACATCAAAAGGGGTATCCAGTCCTTTTTCAAACACTTTAAACAACAATCCACAACCGGAAGTATATCTGGATGTGACAGATGCAACCATCACTGCGACAAAAGGAGACGAATTAACTATATCATGGACTTTCCGCAATCAAATTTCATGGATGCATTATTATGTATACATCGATTATGATCAAGATGGTATCTTCAATGAAGAAAATGAATTAGTGTCGTATACATACTATAATGCAACCGGAGAAGGTCCGTCTACCAATAGTATCGGAGAAACAGTAGAGGCAGGTGAAGGTAAAACCGGGGCACCTGTATTTACAATTCCGGAAGATGTTCTAACCGGTAAAACCCGATTGAGACTAAAAATAGACTGGAATAGTAAAAATCCTTGTGGAAATCCGAGTCCTACAAACCCAATAGGAGGAAACAATGGAACAATAATTGACTATAGTATTGATATTCAAGCTAAATCTACAGCTACCACTTCTACTATCAACTTTCCCGAATCAATAGTAAACGGAGCTTTAACAGTTAAAGCCGGTGATAAAGATATTACCAACGGAGAAGAAGTAGCTAACGGAACAGAACTGACAATCATAGCTACTCCGGCAGAAGGATACATACTGGATTACTTGGAAGTAAATAATGTAACATTAACCGGAAACACTTATACCGTGACAGAAGATGCAGTTATTACAGTTGGTTTTGCAAAGAAAGCTGTAGGAGAAGAAAACAAGGCGGTAACGATTCCCAAATCACAAATAGGTAACTACTCTGGAACAGCTTATCGCTTGGAATTTCCTGAAATACTTTTAGGAGATCGTGATGGCGGAGATACTGATCGTAAAGGTAAATCATTTACTATTTCAACATGGGTGAATTTTGCAGAATTAACAGGTAGTAAAAATGAAGGAACAGGAGATGGTACTGTAATCATGGGACACGGTGCCCAAGCACATATGAACCACAATGGAAGCGTTTTTTTGTGTGCCAAGCCAAACGGAAAATTATATCTGGGAGGTGGAGAAAACAACATAACCGGCAGAGATTTGAATGCAGACATTACAATTGATACCTGGATGTATCTGACAATCGTATATGACAACGATGCTCAATCTGTAAGCGTTTACAAAGATGGTATGATATTGGAAACAGTGGAAATGGGCCATCAGCTAAATCTTTTTAATGATGATCCTGCTATTTTCTACGTTGGTGGAGTAATGTTCTCCGGAATGTGCGATGAATTCCAGTATTTCAATAAGGCTTTAACATCTGACGACGTATTAACGGCATACAATGATCCTAAAGGAATAGACGGATTAACAGCCTTATATGATTTCAATTCTATTGCCGAAGGAACGACAGGACAGTTTGAAAACAAAATAAAATCAAGTGATAAAGCTGATATTAAAGCAACTTTCAATAAATATACTACAAGTACTGTTTGGGCTGGCAATGAATTAGTTTCCGGTAAAGTTACTGAATTCGCTCCAACCTTCGCCGACGGACGTAATATGACGGTTCTTCCAACATACTATACAGTCACACTACCTATGGAAGTTGCTAATGGTACATTAACAGTTATGAATGGAAATACTTCACTTGCAGCCGGAGACAACCAAGTCGAAAAAGATGCAGAATTAACGATTACAGCCACTCCAGCAGAAGGATATATTTTAGATTATCTGAAAATAAATGATACACCACTGACAGAAAGTACTTATACCGTAACAGAAGATGTTGCCATCACAGTTGCATTTTCAAAAGAACCTGCAAAGGCTACAGCCAAAGCAATACATATTCCAACAAATAGTGGTAAAACACAATATCAATTCCGGTTTGATGATCTCGTTTTAGGAGAACATAAGAATGGAACAAATAATAACTGGAGTAATGGTATCGTAGATAAAGGCGATTATCGTGCCCGTAATTTCACGATGTCAGCATGGGTTAGACCTCTGAATAGTACAGGCGACCTCTTTGGTCATGCACAAAAATCATTCTATGGTGCCGAAGGAACATTCGCAGTCCGCATCAACGCTAACAACCAATTAGTACTAAAAGCCAGAGCTTGGGTTAACGGATCTCAATGTGACGGAATACAAGAAATTGTATCTGACGTAACTTTGGATATTAATGAATGGGCTTTCTTAACAGTAGCCGTAGATGATGATGCACGTTCAATCAAATTGTACAAAAATGGTGTGTTATTATCCACAGGAGATTTAAGTGCAACTAAAAATGGAACAGAAGCTCATGGTATCGGTTTATTAGCAGACGAATGTATTTTCTTTGCAGGTAACGGTTCATCATCTTGTGACGTGGATGAAATACAAGTATGGAGTAAAACACTGAACACAGAAGAAATCGCAACCTCTATGAACGGTTATATCAATGCACCGGAAAATTTGGTTGCGTTCTATAAGTTTGATGAAAACTCCATTGAAAATATACCAAATCAAGGTACCGGAGGTACGTGTGATGCCAATTTGGTTTCCGGAACAAGTGCATATGACCCTTCTGTATGGGGAGATGTATATACTTGCTCTCCTATCCAAGCAACTTTGGTTGATGGCCATATTCTTCCCAAATTCGCAATAAATTATGTATCAGAAACAGAACACGGTTCATTTGTTATCAAGAACGGTAATAATGTAATCACTCCGGGTAGTGAAGTTGCACAATACACCATGTTAACTGTTGAAGCAACTCCTGCTGAAGGTTATCAAGTGAAAAGTATTAAAGTAAATGATACAGAAATTGAAGGTAATACATTCATTGTAAATGGAGAATCAACTGTTAGCGTTGAATTTACTGACAAACTGACCATTAACTATACCGTTTCCGGAGTAGGAACGTTCACAGTCATAGATGAGAATGATCCGGAAAATCCATTCAACAGCGGAGATGAATTTGAAAAAAATACATCTATCACAATGGTGTTAGCTGCTGGCGAAGGTTACGAAATATCCAGTTTTATCGTTAATGGAGAAGAACAAAAAGAGTCTATAAATGTTGCCGGAGTATATACAATAGCCAATTGTCAAACAGACCTGAACATTGATGTAGTATTTGCTAAAAAACTTTTCAGTGTAACATTCAGTTCTAATGATTTCGGTACATTAACAGTAAAACAGAACAATGTAAATATTGAAAGTAGCACTCCTGTAGAATATGGTACAGAATTAACAGTTATCGCAACTCCTAATGCTAATGCAACTTTAAGTGTATTTACGATCAACGGAGCTGACAAACTTGCAGAAATCCAAAATACATTAAAAATGAATATTACTGTTTCGGAAGAACTGGATATTCAAGCAGAATTCACTACTATCAGCCGGACTGTAACTTGTAACATCATTGGTAATGGTTCTGTAAAAATTACAGATGCTAAAGACAATGTATATGAAAACGGTGTAGCTTCTATCCCTGATGGTTCTAATATCACTTTGACTTTCATTCCTGAAGATGGTTACCAATTGAATGATTTCAAATATGACGGTGATTCCATGTTCGAAGATATAATTGATGATCAATTCAACTTTATTGCTGATGAAGATTATACTTTCGACGTAGTTTTCACTAAAATCACTTCACTCCAAAACACTTCAGAAGATGCTGTAAGCGTTCGTTATGAATCGGGAATGCTATACGTTGAAGGAATGAATGCCGGTGACAAACTTGATATCTATGACATTACCGGAAAGTATATCGAGACATCAACTCTCGCAGCAACAAATGTTACAGATCTTGCAAACGGTTGTTACTTGGTAAGAATATCTCTCGGAAATACAATCAAAACCGTGAAGTTTATTAAAAGATAAGCTTGAACGCACTTTGAGAGATTAACATAAATTGAAAAGGCTGTGTCAAAGCTATAAATACTTTGCCACAGCCTTTTCTTCAAAAAAAACAGTTCCCATAATGAAAAACATCCTTTTATTTACTCTGTTGTTATGTAGCATGACCCTACATGCGCAAACATATCGTGTGTATCCCGTTCCTCAAAAAGTAACAATGAACGGAAATACCATAAAAATGACCCCAAATGTAAATATCGTCAAAGAAACCGGTATTAATGAAATTACCATAAACCGCGTCCAAGAGGTATTAACCGATGCCGGATTTAGTTTCACTGTCAGTAACACGCTTACCGATGATCAAACGAATATCCTGATCGGCATTAACGGTTCTAAAGAGATAGCCGACAATTATGCAACAAGCCACTCCCTGTCAAGAGATGTCTTTGCCGCAGCAAACAATAAATATGACCCTCACCTATTACAAATAAACAACCACCATGCCCAAGGAGATATAATCATCTTAGGTGATCATACCGGATCGGCTTATTATGGCATGGCCACTCTGGAACAAATATTAGGACAAACTGCCGGAAACAACCTGCAAACTGCCACTTTCGAGGATTATTCCCATACTCAATATCGCGGAATTGTAGAAGGATTCTATGGACATCCGTATAGCACAGAAAGCCGGCTTAACTTGTTGGACTATTGCAAACGATACAAAATGAATATGTTTGTATATGGTCCGAAAGCCGATCCTTACCATGCAGGTAAATGGCGTGAAGATTACCCGACAACCATAACCGACCAAGAACGCCACATGGGGCTGATCACCCAAGACGACCTGCGCGAACTGGCAAGCAAAGCGAAAGCCTGCAATGTTGCTTTTATATGGTCGATCCATCCGGCACTCGAAGGAGGAGGTATAAACTTCAGCAATCTGGATCCGGGAGTGGAAGCTATCATGGAGAAATTCGATCACCTGCACAAATTGGGTATACGGCATTTCGGTGTATCCATCGACGATATGAGCGGTCACCCGTACAACCAGTCTGATCTTGCAGATAAAGCTCAAGTCAAATTATATGAAAAATTCAACAAGACCGGAGTGTCAGAGGAAGACAAAGTAGGACCGCTTCTATTCGTCCCGACACAATATGCATTAAATTATGGAACCTCTACCCTCTCCTCTTTCAAAAACATTCATAAAGATGTGCTGGTAGCCTTTACCGGATATGACTGCTTTTCTAATATCCGGGGGAGTGCCTGTGACCGTATGGCCGACTTGATAGGACGCAATCCCATCATGTGGTGGAATAATCCGGTAAACGATGATTATGACGAATTTCTCTATATGCATGGGCTCACCGCACGTTGGATTATCGAAGATAAAACTCCGATCTCTTCACTACAAGGGTTGGTTTTAAATCCGATGAATCAAGGGCAGGTTTCAAAGATAGCGCTATTCAGTTCGGCAGACTATGCATGGAATCCGGCTAAATTCGATGAGTCAGCCAGTTGGGAAGCATCTCTTTCTTCTATCGTAGCCGAACCTGAGTTAACCGAAGCCCTCAAAACATTTATCGGTGTGATGAGTGCATACACTACCCATGATACAAGAACTCCGGAAGGGGAAAAATTCTCGCCGCTCTACACAGCTTTTCAATCGGC
Organism: Bacteroides sp. CAG:189; assembly: GCF_000432295.1. NCBI lineage: Bacteria > Pseudomonadati > Bacteroidota > Bacteroidia > Bacteroidales > Bacteroidaceae > Bacteroides > Bacteroides sp. CAG:189. Next base: position 109,255 of record NZ_HF991126.1, on the reverse strand, counting down.
ATATTCCAAAGAGAATATCCCCGATGCAACGCAACTTTTGAGTGAAATGAAAAAAGCGAATGAGGCTTGTAAGGTACTACAAACACTAAAAGACAGTGAAAATAAAGAATATAATTTATTCTACGAAGACATTAATTGCTGGCTGGCAAAAGTAGAATCGATGACGGACATCGTAGTCAAATCGATCTCTTTGATGAAAAATCAATCCGACCTTTCTTCATGGACCGATTTTGCCATAGCCCAAGCCAATGCACAAAAGATACATACAGATCCGAAATTCCAGTTGAGTGTACTCGAGGGTAAAGGAACAAGTTCTTACGAAGAATTTAAAGAGGTGCAACCCACCCCCAAATATCTGGATCCGTTCATTGATTTCCTTGCCGGTAAATTAAGTGACCATGCTCCACAGCTTCCGGAAAGATCACGGGAGATGGAAGTGATCACTAACATAAAAAATCTATCTGAAGTCAATATTCAGGCGGAAGAGAATGTAACCAAACTATCCGGACTCAATGCCGTCACACTGAAACCGGGAGAATATATCGGCATCTTCTTCAATGCAATCAAGGAAGTTACTACCGGAATTCTACCGGCATCTCTCACCGATAATCTTTCAACAGAATACTCCATCAACGGAAAAGAATGGACCGGCTTTATACCGACAGAGGAATCAACAGAGCAAATGGCTTATTTCCGTATTGTGAACAACAGTAATTCCGACCAGCTCATTCCGATAAATGAAATTTCATTCAGAATGCCGGCTTCCGAGAGTTCAGTCCCTTTAGAAGCCACCACCAACATGGGTACTTACCAAACTTATAACATAAAAAATGTAATAGACGGCAATTACTCCACCAAATTTTGGAGCAGCAGTGCACAAAAAATTGGAGATTACATTCAATTGGATTTTGGCGCGTCCGCTGCCCGTTTTGACATAACCCTGCATTTTGCCGATGGAGACATGCCTACCGGGGAAGCTCTTATCCAGTTATCCGACAATGCTCAAGATTGGACTACGGTAAAATCGTTCACCGCTTCGGCCATATCCAATAGCATATATACTTGCAATGCCGGTGGAAAATCTGCAAGATACGTGCGTTTATATCTTAAATCGATAAGCGGTAATAATTGGTTCCAATTGACGGAATTTGAAGTAACGAGTTCACGTATCACTCCTGTTGCAGAAGACAATGAAGGAAACCCGATCACTCTGCTGGATGACCGCAGCTTGGCGGCTGGCTATCAGGCTCAAGATGCCGGATATGTAATCTATCGCTTCATTGAGAACATCTCTATCGATGAAATTCAGATTTTCCATAACAGTATATTTGTACCTACAGCAGACAAACCGACAATAACGGTGTGTGCCAATGGGAAATGGATCAACAAAGGCGAACTGGACGCTGCATGCACTTCTGTCCAAGTGGCTAATCTGAAAAATATTTCTCAACTAAAGATTACTTGGAATAAGGATAATATCCCTGTTCTTTACGAAATAATGCCGATCGAAAATCCTTTCATCGAAGAAAATAAAGCGATTACAATCCCACAGACAAGCGGGACAAGCGGTTATCGCCTGCAAGTACCGGAAACCATTCTTGGCGACCGTTCCGGAAGTGATACGGACCGTACAGGAAAATCATTCACTCTTGCATCGTGGGTAAACATGGATAAATTTACAAATGAAAGTAAGAATAAAGGTAACGTTATCATGGGGCACGGACCGCAAGTGCACATGAACTACAACGGAAGCCTCATCCTGAGTACTACAGAAAACGGAGAACTGAAAGTGATAGCAGGCGCATCCAACAAGATCGATCAAACGCTTTCTACCCGTATCAGTCTGAACACATGGACCTATCTGACTCTTATTTATGATAATGACACCCACAAAGTCAGCGTATATAAAGATGGTATATCAACCGGCGAAGAGATACAATTGAACAATAAATTGGAACTTTTCCCAGATGATCCGTGTATATTCTTCGTCGGTGGTATGGGATTCTCCGGACTTTGCGATGAGCTTCAATTTTTCAATAAAGCCTTGTCGGCTGCGGAAGTTCAACAAGCCTATCAAACCCCTCAAGATATACCTAACCTAACAGCGTGGTACACTTTCAACAGCATTGACGGTAGCAGTGAAGGGGCATTCCTTAATAAAGCGACAGTTACCGACAAAACAGATGAAGAAGCCGTTTTCTTTGAATACACAGGAACAAAATCTTCGGACGGCGGTTTAATCAGTGGCACCGTTACAGAAGCTGTGCCGACATTAGCCGATGGCCGCGTTCCGGCAGCAGTGTTCTATACCGTCACGGTGCCGGCAGAAGTTGCCAACGGGACACTGACCGTCATGAACGGAGACATTCCGCTCGTTGCCGGAGAGAATCAAATTGAAGAAGGTACTGTACTGACCATTACAGTGATTCCCGATAAAGGATATCAATTAAAAAGCGTTAAAGTAAACGGAACCGAAATTAAAGGCAACACATTTATTCTTGAAAAAGAATCTATCATTACGGTTGAGTTTATGCAAGACGCCACTGCCAGGCGGAGTATCACCTGTAACATCACCGGCAACGGTACTGTACAAATCACGGATGACGAAAACAATGCATATGAAAACGGTGTCGCTTCCATCTTGGATGAGACAAAAATCACCTTAACTTTCATCCCGGAAACAGGCTATGAACTCAACGATTTTATATTCGACGGAGATTCAATGTTCGACGATTTAGTTGATAATCAATTCATTTTCACTATTGATGATGATTATACTTTCGATGTTATTTTCAGTAAGATCACTTCCGTACGAAACACTTCCGAAGAAGCTGTAAGTATTCGTTATGAATCAGGAGAACTATACGTGCAGGGAATGAATGCCGGTGATAAACTCGACATTTATGACATTACCGGAAAATACATCAGAACATCAACTATTTCAAAAACAGACGTTGCAGATCTGGCAGACGGTTGCTATCTGGTAAGAGTATCTCTCGGAAATGCAGTTAAAACCGCCAAGTTTATCAAAAGATAAATTTAAACGGACTGAGAGAGATTAATATAAATTGAAAAGGCTGTGGTGAAGCGATAAATACTTTGCCACAGCCTTTTCTATTAAAAGGATTCCAGTACAGAATAATATTTCAATCCTCTATCTGAATATAATATTAACGATCACCGTCGCCCCCACTTTCTGGTTCAGGCTACGGACTAACTTTTCACGCGCCATCATCAATTCCTGACGAAGGGCGGCTGAGGTCAGATGTACATACAATGTTTGATTCTTTATATATAAGTTCTGAGTGTATGAGGCAATGGTCGGTCCCAGTATTTGCGGCCAGGCATCCAGCAAACGCTGCTCATTCAAAGGCGACTCCAAACTTTCCTGACGAAGAAATTGCTGAATCAGTTTTCCTATTTGTTCTGCATTGTTCCGTTTCATACTTCAGCCTCCTTCATTTCCGCTATTTCACCTTGTTCTACCCGAAACATTTTATAATCGCTGCCTACCTTATGCAAAATCCGGTCCAGATGTTCACGATTCGTATCGGTAATGAAAATCTGTCCGAAACTATCCCCGGCCACCAATTTCACAATCTGCTCTACACGCGAAGCATCCAGTTTGTCAAAAATATCATCCAGCAACAACAGTGGAACCGTGCTGCCCGTACGTTTCAGAAAATCGAACTGTGCCAATTTAAGCGCTACAAGATACGTTTTATTCTGCCCTTGCGAACCTTCTCTTTTTATCGGAAACTCGCCCAACAGCATGTTCAACTCGTCTTTATGAATACCCCGCAAAGAATATCCCATTATTTTATCACGCACACGGCTCTCTTTCAATACTTCAAGCAAAGAAGCGGCACGCGCATGAGAATCATATGATAATCCGACTTGCTCCTTATCCTGTGATATAAAAGAATAAAAAGATTGAAAGATAGGAATAAATTCCCGGATGAACTCCTCACGTTTACGATATACCACTTCACCCGCCTGCGCCATCATCTCTTCCCATACAAGAAACAATTCTTCTTCTACCGGAAGTTCGCTTTTCAATAATGTATTGCGCTGGGTCAACGCTTTATTATAACGGATCAACGCATCCAGATACTCTTTATCATACTGAGAAATCACCACATCCATAAATCGGCGGCGCTCATCGCTCCCTCCGGCTATCAATTCAGAATCGGCAGGCGAAACCATCACCAAAGGAAGAAAACCAATATGATCGGACAAACGGCTGTATTCTTTCTTATTACGTTTAAATTGTTTTTTGGAACGGCGCTTCATGCCGCAATATATCTCTTCGGGCGTGCCGTCTGCCGCCTCATAAAATCCTTGAATCACAAAAAAATCCTGTTCGTGCCGTATATTCTGCGAATCGATCGGATTTCCGGCACTCTTACAGAAAGAGAGAAAATAAACTGCATCGAGCAAGTTCGTCTTTCCCATGCCATTCTGTCCGAAAAAACAGTTCAACTTAGCAGAAAAGTTCAGTTCAACCTGCTCCAGATTTTTATAATTTAATATGGATATACGTTTCAGTATCATGTTTACACATTAAGTTTGGTTACAAAAGTAGAAAGATTTTCGTGGTTTTAGGGTGTAAAACAAAAAAAGATGCCGCTAAATTTCGTTTGTAGATATAAAAAAACTACTTTTGCGAGTCGAAATACAAAAGTTGGAATAATAACAAAAAAGAATCATATAAAAATGGCAGGACAAAAGCACCACAATGAACAAATGAATGTGGAAGATGCACTGACACAGTCGGAAGCATTTCTTATTAAAAACAAAAAAGCAATTATCGGCGGAGTTGTTGCTGTGATCATTATCGTAGCGGGCGTTATCATGTACAAACACCTTTATGCCGAACCTCGTGAAGAAAAAGCACAGGCTGCTCTCTTCAAAGGACAGGAGCTTTTTGAACAAGACAACTTTACCCAAGCATTAAACGGTGACAGTATCGGTTACACCGGTTTTCTGAAAGTGGCGGAACAATTCAGCGGCACAAAAGCAGCTAACTTAGCTAAAGCATACGCAGGCCTTTGCTACGCACAATTAGGACAATATGACGAAGCCATCAAATATCTGACTGAATTTGACGGAAAAGACCAAATGGTAGGACCGGCCGTTCTTGCTGCTGCCGGTAACTGCTATGCACAAAAGAATGAATTGGATAAAGCTGTTGCTGCATTGCTGAAAGCTGCCGATAAGGCAGACAGCAATACGTTAAGTCCTATTTATCTGTTGCAAGCCGGTGAAATCCTGATTAAGCAGGGTAAAGCAGAAGAAGCGATCAAAGCATATACCCAAATTAAAGATAAATACTTCCAGTCATATCAGGCAATGGACATCAATAAATACATCGAGCAGGCTAAATTGCTGAAGAAGTAAACATAACCCAAAACAGAGTGAAGAGTGAGAAGTGCCCTGTAGCCTTAAGCGCAGTAACTTTTCACTCTTTGTTTTTGCCCCTCCCCTCCACCTTATTTTTTATTCTTAATACATCATTTTTTAATTCTATAATTATTATGGCAACAGCTTATCACAATTTATCAGATTACGATTTTAATTCTGTTCCGAATGCAGAAGAAATGAAATTTGGTATTGTTGTTTCTGAGTGGAACGATAAAATCACCGGCGCATTATTGGACGGTGCAATAAATACATTAAAAAAACATGGCGCCAAATCCGAAAACATTTTGGTAAAGACAGTACCCGGAAGCTTTGAACTTACTTTTGGTGCCAACCAAATGATGGAAAATAGTGATGTCGATGCAATTATTATCATTGGCTGCGTAATTAAAGGAGATACTCCACATTTTGATTATGTTTGCATGGGAGTGACTCAAGGAATAGCCCAATTAAATGCAACTGGCGATATACCAGTTATTTACGGACTTATTACCACCAATACAATGGAACAGGCAGAGGACAGAGCCGGTGGCAAGTTAGGTAACAAAGGAGACGAATGTGCAATTACTGCAATAAAAATGATCGATTTTGTTTGGAGTTTAAATAAATAGTTGTATCTTTGCACCGCAATTGAGAAACAAACCTCCTTAAGTGTAAGACAAGGATCTCAAAAGCGAACAAAAGGGCAAATACCAGAGTGGCCAAATGGGGCAGACTGTAAATCTGCTGACTTATGTCTTCGGTGGTTCGAATCCATCTTCTCCCACTCACACTTGCGGAAGTAGCTCACGAATCCATCTTTGCCCACAAAAATTGCGGAAGTAGCTCAGTTGATAGAGCATTAGCCTTCCAAGCTGAGGGTCGCGGGTTTGAGCCCCGTCTTCCGCTCTTCTGAAAATCAGGCAGTTACATTAAAAGTAGCTGCCTTTTTTTTCCAGGCTGAGGGTCGCGGGTTTGAGCCCCGTCTTCCGCTCTTAAGAAAATCCTGATAGTCATTTAAACTATCAGGATTTTTTCTTTTAAAATATTAAGTTCCAACAGGGTGTATTCGGGATCAACGTAAAAACCTGAGGGATTCTTCGATCCGACAGAGAGAATAACAAAAATAAAATTAGCCAAATCAACCACTGCTCACGCCATACCAGTTATTTTGTCTTAAAAGAGTAGAGAAAAGAGAGTATATAGATTTACAACTTCCTATATTTGTAACATCAAATTTATTAATTTAATTCTTCAACCAAAAATACATTGGGAAACATGAAAAAGAGACTGCATTACCCCCTTGCGGGCTTTCTTTTTAGCATCTTCGGTATGCTATCTTCCGGTCTGCAAGCAGACAATAGTTCCAAACCATATTGGCAAGACGTACAAGTGGTAGCCGTAAACAAAGAATACCCCCGTTCTTCTTTTATGAGCTACGATAACCGCACGGATGCACTTAGCGGTAAATTTGAAAACAGCCGATACTACCGGCTACTCAACGGAACATGGAAATTTTACTATGTGGATTCCTATAAAGATTTACCGGACAACATCACGTCTCCGGAAGCAAATACCGCTTCGTGGCATGATATACAAGTTCCCGGAAACTGGGAAGTACAAGGACATGGCGTAGCCATCTATACCAATCACGGATACGAATTCAAAGCACGCAATCCACAACCTCCTCTCCTACCGGAAGCTACTCCTGTAGGTGTCTATCGCCGGGACATCGATATTCCGGCCGATTGGGACGGGCGAGACATCTTCCTGCATATAGCCGGAGCAAAATCCGGGGTCTATGTTTACATAAACGGACAAGAGGTGGGTTATAGCGAGGATTCCAAAAACCCGGCAGAGTTTCTGATCAACCCATATGTAAAACCGGGCAAGAACGTACTTACACTGAAAATATTCCGTTGGAGTACAGGATCCTATCTGGAATGCCAGGATTTTTGGCGTATCAGTGGCATAGAGAGAGACGTATTTCTCTATTCACAGCCTCAAGCAGCCTTGAAGGACTTCCGCATCAAGTCGACCTTGGATGATACTTACAAAGACGGTATCTTTGCATTGAGCGCTGACTTACGTAACCATCGGCCGGCCGGAACAAATCTATCAGTCGTATACGAACTTCTGGACAAGAACGGACAAGTAGTGGCAACAGAAGAAAAAACCACTTATGTGCCTGAAGGAGAATTCCGCACTGTAAGTTTTTCTCAGAAGATTCCCGCCGTACTTACCTGGACTTCGGAACACCCCAACCTGTACAAGCTCTTGATGACAGTAAAAGAAAACGGAAAAGTAAACGAAATCGTTCCTTTCAACGTCGGTTTCCGTAGAATAGAGATCAAAGAAAGTAAACAGCTGGCAGCAAACGGAAAGCCTTACACACTGCTGTTCATCAACGGACAACCCTTGAAACTAAAAGGAGTAAACATACACGAGCATAATCCCGAAACAGGACATTACGTCACTGAAGAACTCATGCGCCGCGATTTCGAGTTGATGAAACAAAACAACTTGAATACAGTCCGTTTATGCCACTATCCGCAAAGCCGCCGTTTTTATGAACTTTGCGATGAATACGGACTCTATGTTTATGATGAAGCAAACATCGAGAGCCACGGCATGTATTATGACCTGCGTAAAGGCGGTTCGTTGGGCAACAATCCGGAATGGCTGAAACCACACATGGAGCGGACTATCAACATGTTCGAGCGTAACAAAAACTATCCGAGTCTCACTTTCTGGTCGCTTGGCAACGAAGCCGGAAACGGATATAATTTCTACCAAACCTACTTATGGCTGAAGAATGCTGACAAGGAACTGATGGATCGCCCTGTAAACTACGAACGCGCCCAATGGGAATGGAACTCTGATATGTACGTACCGCAATATCCCAGTGCAGAATGGCTTGCCCAGATAGGGAAACAAGGCAGTGACCGTCCGGTGGTGCCGTCAGAATACGCTCATGCTATGGGAAATTCCACCGGAAATCTATGGGATCAATGGAAAGAAATCTATAAATATCCCAACTTGCAAGGTGGATATATATGGGACTGGGTAGATCAAGGAATTCTGGAGACAGACAAGAACGGTCGTGAATATTGGACTTACGGTGGCGACTATGGCGTAAATACCCCGAGTGACGGCAATTTCAACTGCAACGGACTTGTCAATCCCGACCGTACACCACATCCTGCTATGGCAGAAGTGAAATATGCTCATCAAAATATCGCTTTTGAACCGGTTGATTTAACAAACGGCAGAATATTGGTAAAGAACCGTTTTTATTTTACAAATATAAAGAAATATAAGATTTCGTATAATATAGCAGCAAATGGAAAGATCATAAAAAGCGGAAAAACCTCTCTGGATATCGATCCACAAGGTTCTAAGGAATTCACAGTTCCTGTAAACGGACTGAAAGCAAAACCGGGAATTGAATACTTCATAAATTTCTCAGTAACCACTGTCGAACCGGAACCTCTGATTCCGGCAGGTCACGAAATAGCCTATGAGCAATTCCGTCTTCCTATCGAACCGTTAGCACGGCCGGCTTTTGCAACCAACGGACCGGCATTGAAAGTACAAACCGAAGGTAAAAATCTGACAGCGACCTCTTCTAAAGTTAATTTTGTATTCAATAAGGAGACAGGACTTGTCACCTCGTATCAGGTGAACGGTACGGAATATTTTAACGACGGATTCGGAATCCAGCCCAATTTCTGGCGTGCCCCAAATGACAATGATTATGGCAATGGAGAACCTAAGCGTCTCCAAATATGGAAACAATCAAGCAAAAATTTCAACGTAGCAGATGCCGACATCGTTATGGATGATAATACCGCCATACTGACAGTCAATTATCTGTTAGCAGCCGGTAATCTCTATATCGTAACTTACAAGATTTATCCATCGGGAGTTATAAAAGTCAATGCACGATTTACTTCGACTGATATGCAAGCCACAGAAACAGAAGTATCCGAAGCAACCCGTATGGCAACATTCACTCCCGGTAATGACGAAGCACGCAAAGCTGCTGCAAAATTGAATGTTCCCCGTATCGGTGTCCGTTTCCGGCTTCCGGCAGAAATGAACAAAGTGGAATACTTCGGACGCGGACCGGAAGAGAATTACATAGACCGGAATGCAGGTACCCTTATCGGGTTATATAAAACCACAGCCGATAAGATGTATTATAATTATGTCCGTCCACAGGAAAACGGTCACCATACTGATACACGCTGGCTAAGCCTCAGCAAAAAAAATGGCAAAGGCCTGACTATTATGGCCGACAGCATCATCGGATTCAATGCTTTACGCAATTCGATTGAAGACTTCGACTCGGAAGAGGCACTCCCACATCCACGTCAATGGAATAACTTTTCACCGGAAGAAATAGCCAATCACGACGAAGAAGCCGCCCGGAATGTATTGAGAAGAATGCACCATGTCAACGATATCACTCCACGTGACTTCGTGGAAGTATGCATCGATATGAAGCAACAAGGACTGGCAGGATACAATAGTTGGGGAGCTCGTCCCGAACCGGCATACACCATTCCTGCCAACCAGGAATATAATTGGGGATTCACTTTGATACCCAATTAAGGAATGAAAGAATGAAGGAATGAAAAAGAACTAATTAATAAATTATTCTGCGCAGCCAATTGGCATATTGGCACATGAATCATTAGCATATTATTTTCATCAACTTTAAAAATAAAAATCATGAAAAATCTATTCGACATTGTGTCTCATTTTGAAATCCAAGGCACCATCAGCGATATAAAACCGTTGGGTGCGGGATTAATCAACGACACTTACAAAGTAACTACGGCCGAAACCGATGCCCCTGATTACGTACTGCAACGCATCAATCACGCTATCTTTCAAAATGTAGAGATGCTGCAAAACAATATAGCTTCAGTAACCAACCACATCCGTCGTAAACTGACAGAACAAGGAGAAACCGATATAGACCGTAAGGTGCTGACTTTCGTAAAAGCTGATGGAGGTAAAACGTATTGGTATGATGGAGAAAATTACTGGCGTATTATGGTATTCATCCCACGTGCGAAAACATATGAAACGGTTAATCCGGAATATTCTTATTATGCCGGTGTTGCTTTCGGTGATTTCCAAGCAAAACTTGCTGACATTCCCGAAACATTGGGTGAGACTATCCCCGACTTCCATAACATGGAATTCCGCTTAAAACAATTGCGTGATGCCGTAGCAGCCAATGCTGCGGGAAGATTGGCCGAGGTACAATACTATATCGATGAGATCGAGAAGCGTGCCGATGAAATGTGTAAAGCCGAACGTATGTATCGCGAAGGAAAATTACCCAAACGTGTATGCCACTGTGATACGAAAGTAAACAACATGATGTTTGATGAAGACGGCAAGGTACTCTGCGTTATCGACCTGGATACCGTAATGCCAAGTTTTATCTTCTCTGACTACGGTGATTTTCTCCGTACAGGAGCCAATACCGGTGATGAAGACGACAAAGATTTGAATCGCGTTAACTTCAACATGGAAATATTCAAAGCATTCACCAAAGGATATCTGGAAGGTGCACGCTCGTTCCTTACTCCGATAGAAATAGAAAATTTGCCTTATGCGGCAGCTTTATTCCCGTATATGCAATGTGTACGTTTTTTGGCTGATTACATTAACGGAGACACTTACTATAAAATCAAATATCCCGAACACAACCTTGTACGCACCAAAGCACAATTCAAACTATTGCAAAGTGTAGAAGAGCACACTCCGGAGATGACAGCATTTATCAGGGAATGTTTAGGCTGACCTCTCCCCAGTCCTCTTCGTGGGAGAGAGCAAAATTAGTTTTGTAACTGATAAATAAACAAGAGTATCTCCTTACTCCCTCTCCCACGGAGAGGGTTGGGGAGAGGCTTCTTAGAATTTCTCCCCCTTCCAAGTATAAACAATAGGGCGGCGGATAAACGGTTTCAGTTTGTCTGCCGTTTCTTTTTCCATATACTCAGGAGTAGTCAGCGTAAATGTAAGTGTATTATCAGAAGCGGAAAGATCAATTTTCATCAACAGCATATCCGCTTGTAAGCGGGCATGATTATACTCATAGGCAGCAGCAGAATCGGGAGTTTCAAAGAAATCATCCATTGCCGGCATAGCGGTAATGAAATCGGATATCGGAAGCTCCTTCCAGTCAGTAGTATAAAACTGAATATTGCTGTCACACACCGGAGCACATGCGGTAGAGACGGTGCAGATAACCTGTGTAGTGTCACTGGTTGCCAATAGCTTCATCTGCCAAGTGCTTTGCGAAGTCATCTGAACACGAATGTAATCCTTGCTCAATTCCGTCATCTCCGACTCCCGTCCAAAACGATTCTCAACCTTTGCCTTCATCTTACTTTCCAAAAAGTCGATACAATCTGCACGATTTACCGCCGTAAGCAATGGAGACAAAGAATCGGGCATATTGACAAATATCTTCTTGGCTTCTTGATGAACCTGAGTTTTGGTACCTTGTTCAGCCAGAACCTTATCCTGTTCAGTCTGAGCCTGCAACGGCGCTACCGCAAACAGCCACAAAGCCGAAAATAACATCCCCCACACCATTGCATACCTACTCATTCTCAATTTATCTATCTTTTTCATCATACCGCATTTTTAATCCATCTGTTATTATTTGAAATACTCGATCCGTCCGTTATCCGGCTGTTTTTCCATCGCCAGGCGTAACCCGATGATTTTCTATGCAAATATAAAGAATAGAATTATATAATGAAAGAAAGGCAGATTATAATAAACAAGACATCTTATTTTGCCACTTTTTTATATCATCTAAGGGACTATTTGCCCATCAGGGTACATTACCCACATAGAATTTACCCCTTCACCGGCTTCACCTTTTTCAATCAAACTCCCCATTCATCGATGATACAGGGTGAAGGCAGGTCCGGTTTTCTGAATACGGTGTTTACCGTCCGTATGCTCGGTGCTCACCACCCGTATGCCTGAGGTTTACGAAACGTATGCACGGTACTTGGGAGACATTTGCACCGAAACCAAAGAGACGGAACGACCCTTCACCCTGTATTGCCGATGAATAAAGCGGCTAAGCAAAAAAGTGAAACCGATGAAGGGGGTAAAAAAGATACTACATCTTTTCACGTAAGAAGAAAATTCACGAAAGTGCTGCTGATTTTGGCTAACACTGTCACTACTTATTTTGTACAACTACTACCTGGTTCCCAGATACAAAAAGAACATTCCGATCAATACTAAAATAAGGTCAATAGCTTTACTTTTTAAATTCTTCTCACGGAAGAGCAAGGCTCCGAAAAGGAAAGAAACCACTACACTGCCACGACGCACCATTGATACGATGGAAATCATAGAATCTTCATAACTCAAAGCATAGAAATATACAAAATCCGCAGCACAAAGAAATATGGAAATCAGAATAATCGTCCAATCCCAACGGAAAGGAGTAGTCGTTTTACGCTTCGGCCACCAAAGCAGTGCCAAGATCGGACACATGATAAGCACCTGATATACATTATACCATGACTGCACCAACATCGGATTGAGATGCTTCATCAAATACTTATCATACAGCCCACTTACGGCCCCCATCACCGCAGCCAACACAATAAAGAAAATCCATTTATCATGTTTGAAATCGATCCCTTCCTTTTTTCCCGACCGACTCAGCATAAAAAAGGAGAGAACCGCCAGCATCACCCCGATCCATTGATAGAGATTCAGACGCTCTCCGAATATCAACATTGCACCTACCAGCACCATTACAGGACGGGTAGCATTGATGGGTCCCACGATGGTAAGCGGCAGATGCTTCATTCCGAAATATCCGAATATCCAGGAAGAGAGCACGATAAACGATTTTATTATAATGAATTTGTGTTCTTCCCAACCGGCAACAGGAACTTCAAACATCGTCCCTCCCAACAAATCCGGAGCATATACAGACAGGAGAATGAAAGGCAGAAAAATCAGACTGGAAAAGATCGTGTTCAAAAACAAAACCGGAAGCACGGCATTGTCTCTCAGAGACTGCTTCTTGAACACATCATAAAAACCCAGCAAAGCTGCTGAAAGGAAGGCGAGTAATAACCACATGAAGTAAAATTATTTACAATTAGACGATTAAGAAATTGACGATTAAGAAATTGACGATTAGACAATTGACGGTTTACGATTGGAGACGCCATGTTACAGATACCATGTTGGATGATTGTCAATGGTGAGAGCTATGTTTTGACAAAAAGGGTGTCGGGATACTCGACATCAACCAAAAAAAGGGCATGGCCGGGTACCGAAGTGCCGGCTTTGCAACGATCCTGCTGTTCTATGACATTCCGAAAACCCTCTATGGACAACTTTCCACGCCCCACTTCAAGAAGCGTACCGACTATTGCACGCACCATGTTCCGCAAAAAACGATCTGCTTGAATGGTAAAGACCCAAGTCGTATCATCCACCTGAGTCCATTCGGCATGCATTATTTTGCATAGATTGGTTTTCGCATCCGTATGCAATTTACTGAAACTTGTAAAATCCGAGTAATCAAACAAAGTAGCGGCTGCCCGGTTCATCCGGTCAAAATCGAGCACGCTATGCACACGATAACGATACTGACGGTTAAAAGGATACTTGGCAGTCGTCACATAATACTTATAGGTACGTGCCGTCGCATCAAAGCGCGCATGAGCATCTTCTCTCACCGGACAGACTTTAAAAACGGAGATATCCGGAGGCAACAAACGGTTCAGTTTTTCCGTCACAGCCATTACATCCAGTTCTTCCTCATTATCAAAATGGGCCACCATCAGCGAAGCATGTACTCCGGCATCGGTTCTTCCGGCTCCCACCACCTCTACTTCTCTTCGCAAAAAGGTAGACAATGCTTTCATCAGGCACTCCTGTACGCTGCATCCATTGGGTTGAATCTGCCAACCGTGATAGTTGGTTCCGTCATAAGCCAAATAAATAAAGTATCTTTGCACGCTTTCTATCCGATTATAAGTTTTCGCGTGCAAAGGTAATTATTTTAATCGAAAATCAGGAATTATCCGTTGAATTCGCATAGGTGGAAGGGGTTGTACCAAATGCATCTACAAAATGTTTCCGGAAAGTCGGTATATCATTATAGCCGACCATTTCGGCCACTTCCTGCACGGCATATACCTTCTGCTTCAGCAACACGGCCGCCTTACGCATACGCACTCCCCTTATCAGCTCTATGATTGTAAAATCCGTGCTCTGTTTTACTTTACGATACAGAGTGGGTTGGCTCAAATACAACACATTTTCGGATAACTCGAAAAGTGTAAGTAACGGTTCTCCCTTGGCTCTCTACTACTATACCGGAGAAAATATTGCTCCGGAAGCAGCCAGAAGGACTACAATAAAAATAACAGCGACTTCAGGACGGAATAGCAAAACGTATACAATAGAATTAGGTGCCGATTCACCTAATGTTGAAAACAGAAATTATTCGATCTATCGAAATAACAACTATACTTTTAATATTAATCTGAAATAAAATATGACACTATATACTATGGAAATACTTGAAATTCTATCCAGAGAATCGGAAAATACACAACATGTGTATGTGTACGAAGAAAATGGCCGTTGGTATGCCTATGAACGTTCAGCACAATTAGTCAAATATTTGCTTGCAGAACTTTTGAAAATCAAGCAATTTGTCAATACCACATACGACATTATACTCGACCGTGTGGAAGTTGACCTGACAACACTCATCGAGAGATGTCCTATCACATTGTGTTCCGACTCGGAAATGGTGATAGAATGTCCCGGAATATAACCGGTCGACAGAAAAAAGAGAAATAGAAATTCCCTTTTTATAGAATATATTGTTTGTTTTGTTTGTGTTCCTCACCCCACTTACAGTGTTGTCTGTGAAGATAGCGGTAAGCGGGTGGGGATTTTTTCGCAAAATGTATTGTTTCGTATCTTCCAAACACGTATATTTGGAGGAAATAAAATACAAAACAATTAATCAATTCGCCATGAGTAGTAATATTTTTCTAATCATCGCACTTGTCACGACAGGCATTTTCGCTGTACAATTCGTCCTATCCATCTTTTTCGGTGATATAAATGCCGATGCAGATATTGACACAGACATCAGCAGTGTAGTGTCTTTCAAAGGTTTGACACACTTCGGTATCGGTTTCGGATGGTACATGTATCTACAACAAGACACAGACGTGATTTCGTATATAGTCGGCATACTCGTAGGGCTATTGTTTGTTTTTGCTGTGTGGTATCTTTACAAAAAGGCATATCAATTGCAACAGGTAAACCGTTCGGAGAATACAGAACAACTGGTAGGACGCGAATGTACGATTTACTTTAACCAAGGCAAGGGGAAATATACCGTGCAGGTGAGCCGGGACGGTGCCATGAGAGAAGTAGACGTCATCTCCGAATCTTCCAAAGTCTATCGGACAGGAGATAAGACGATTATCGCTGCTTATAGAGAGGGGACGCTGTATATTAATTAAGGGAGAATGGAGAAGGGAGAATGGAGAAGTACTATGCAGTGTAATAGCGCAGCAACTTTCAACTTTCAACTAAACAAGAGCTTTCAACTGAAGAGAGGGAAAATTAAAAGATTAAAATAAGTTGAACATTAAACATTGACAATTGACATGACGCAGGAAATGATGATTATGGCTGCTATTCTGGTGGCGGTGATTTTATTTACATTCATCGGGATTCTATCCCGCTACAGAAAATGTAAGAGTGACGAAGTATTGGTAGTTTACGGTAAGACAGGAGGAGACAAGAAGTCGGCGAAACTTTATCACGGTGGAGCGGCTTTTGTATGGCCTATCATCCAAGGATACGAATTCTTGTCGATGAAACCATTGCAGATCGACTGTAAACTCACAGGAGCACTGTCTGCGCAGAATATTCGCGTGGATGTACCGACCACTATTACTGTGGCCATCAGCACAGATCCGGAAGTGATGCAAAACGCGGCGGAACGTATGCTGGGACTGACAATGGACGACAAACAAAACTTGATTACGGATGTAGTATACGGCCAGATGCGTCTGGTGATTGCCGATATGACGATTGAAGAACTGAACTCTGACCGTGACAAGTTTTTGTCGAAGGTGAAAGACAACATCGATACGGAATTGCGCAAATTCGGTCTGTACCTGATGAATATCAATATCAGTGACATCCGGGATGCCGCCAACTATATCGTCAATTTAGGTAAAGAAGCGGAAAGCAAGGCATTGAACGAAGCACAAGCCAACATCGAAGAACAGGAAAAACTCGGTGCGATCAAGATTGCCAACCAGATAAAAGAACGTGAGACAAAGGTTGCAGAAACCCGTAAAGACCAAGATATTGCCATCGCCGAAACGAAAAAGCTGCAAGAAATTTCCGTAGCCAATGCCGACAAAGACCGTATCTCGCAAGTGGCAATAGCCAACGCAGAAAAAGAATCACAGGTGGCCAAAGCAGAAGCTGATAAGAACATACGCATCGAACAGGCAAATACGGAAAAAGAAAGCCGTATTGCGGAACTGAACTCCGACATGGAGATAAAACAGGCAGAGGCCGGCAAGAAAGCGGCTATCGGACGAAATGAAGCACAAAAAGAAGTGGCCAAATCAAATGCAGAATTGGCCGTAACACAGGCAAACGCCGACAAAGAGGCCGGAGAAGCAGCTGCAAAATCGGAAGCCGCCGTACAAACAGCAAGAGAAATCGCTCAGAAAGAGGTGGAAGAAGCCAAAGCCCGGAAAGTAGAATCATCGCTGAAAGCAGAAAAAATAGTACCGGCAGAAGTAGCCCGTCAAGAAGCTATCTTGCAAGCGGAAGCCGTGGCAGAAAAGATTACCCGTGAAGCGGAAGCCCGTGCTAAAGCTACGTTAGCACAAGCGGAAGCAGAGGCCAAAGCGATCCAGATGAAACTGGAAGCCGAAGCCGAAGGTAAGAAACGTTCGTTATTGGCCGAAGCCGAAGGATTCGAAGCCATGGTGCGTGCAGCAGAATCCAACCCTGCCATTGCCATCCAATACAAGATGGTGGACCAGTGGAAAGAAATTGCCGGTGAACAGGTAAAAGCGTTCGAACACATGAATTTGGGAAATATCACCGTATTCGACGGTGGAAACGGTGGAACCAGCAATTTCCTCAATACACTGGTGAAGACGGTAGCACCCAGTTTGGGAGTACTCGACAAACTGCCGATTGGTGAAACAGTGAAAGGAATCATAAACCCGGACAGCAAAGAAGAAAAGAAAGAGGAAAAACCGGAAGAAAAAAAGAAATAAACGGATTCTGAATTCCTTTTTCATATAATTCATACATCATAAACCCTTTCAAAAGAAGAACGTAAAAACCGTTCTTCTTTTTTTGTTATTCACCGAATCTTTTCACGCAAAAAGTTTATCTTTGTGCCCACAAAATAAAAATGGAGTTTATATCTATGCGCTTTCATCATCATTATCCTATCTGTCTATTTCTGTCTATCGTACTTATCAGTTTTACCGGATGCAAAAAGAAAGATATGTCGCTCAAAATGAACGAGCCACGCAACATCAAAGGAGTCATCAGCTACAAACGCTCTTTCGGGGACTTGAACGATATGCATCTCAAAGCAGCTCAAAGTCTGGGAATCTGCCCGCTTGCTTCACGGGAAGAGGCAGAACGGATGAAAGAAAAATTAGTGCAGATCAGAAACAACGAACATTACAGCGTCGACTCACTGACACACTCCATTCCATTTCTCATTCCGCGCGCCGGTGCTCTATTAGACACGATAGGTGTTAACTTCCTCGACTCGCTCACTTCGAAAGGATTGAATCCTAACCAGATAGTAGTGACTTCCGTGCTCCGCACAGAAGATGATGTGAAACGTTTACGACGCAGAAATGTAAATGCATCGAAAAACTCCGCCCACTTTTATGGAACGACTTTCGATGTAAGCTGGAAACGTTTCAGAAAAATAGAGGACGAAGACGGGCGTCCGTTACAAGATGTATCTGCTGACACTCTAAAACTCGTACTTGCCGAAGTTCTGAGAGATTTGCGCAAAGCAGACAAATGTTTTATAAAATATGAATTGAAACAGGGATGTTTCCACATTACAACCAGATAAGAAAGAAGTTACAGATATACAACTTGTAATTAAAATATTTCCGTCCTAACATTCAAAGTATCCAAACCTTTCATTAAATTTGCGGATATTTTTCTTTAATACAATTCAATGATAGAGAAACTGATTGTTCTGGAGGATATCGATCCGGTAATCTTTTATGGCGTTAACAACGCTAATATACAGTTAATTAAAGCTTTATATCCGAAGCTACGTATTGTTGCCCGTGGTAATGTCATTAAAGTGATGGGTGACGAAGAAGAAATGTGTGCTTTCGAAGAAAACATCATCAAACTGGAAAAATACTGCGCAGAATACAACTCACTGAAAGAAGAAGTAATTATTGACATCATCAAAGGAAACGCTCCGCAAGCCGAGCAGACCGGAAATGTGATCGTATTCAGTGTAACCGGCAAACCGATTATTCCCCGTAGCGAGAATCAACTGAAATTAGTGGAAGGTTTCGCCAAAAACGATATGGTATTTGCAATCGGCCCTGCCGGCTCGGGAAAGACATATACTGCTATTGCTCTGGCCGTTCGTGCGCTGAAAAATAAGGAAATAAAAAAAATCATTCTCAGCCGCCCTGCTGTGGAAGCCGGAGAAAAGTTAGGTTTCCTGCCCGGTGACATGAAAGATAAAATAGATCCGTACCTGCAACCGCTATATGATGCTTTGCAAGACATGATTCCAGCTGCCAAGCTGAAAGAATATATGGAACTGAATATCATCCAGATTGCTCCGCTCGCTTTCATGCGCGGACGTACGCTGAATGATGCTGTCGTCATTCTGGATGAAGCACAGAATACCACCACCCAGCAAATCAAAATGTTTCTGACCCGTATGGGCATGAACACCAAGATGATCGTAACCGGAGACATGACACAGATAGACTTGCCGACTTCACAAACATCGGGATTGATACAGGCACTCCGCATCTTGAAAGGAGTAAAAGGAATCAGCTTTGTAGAGTTGAATAAAAAAGACATTGTCCGTCATAAACTGGTAGAACGCATCGTAGACGCTTACGAAAAATTCGACAAGGAGGCGAAAGCTGAGCGGGAGAAAGCTAAAAGCGAAAAATTACAGGCTACCGACCATGAGAAAACCAAAAAGTAATTTCTGATTGTAAACCATCGGCATACTTACGTGTAAAATTTAAATAATGGTCATGACCATAGGAAATAAATTGTAAACAAAATGATGAAAGCATTAACAAAAACTGAGTTCAACTTTCCGGGACAAAAAAGTGTGTACCACGGGAAAGTACGCGATGTGTACAACATCAATGGTGAAAAATTAGTCATGGTAGCTACCGACCGTATTTCGGCCTTTGATGTAGTACTGCCTGAAGGTATTCCGTATAAAGGACAAATGCTAAACCAGATTGCAGCCAAATTCCTCGACGCAACAACAGACATCTGTCCGAATTGGAAACTTGCTACCCCGGACCCAATGGTTACGGTAGGTGTGCTTTGCGAAGGTTTCCCGGTGGAAATGATTGTACGCGGTTACCTTTGTGGAAGTGCATGGCGCGCTTACAAAAGTGGCGTACGCGAAATATGCGGTGTGAAACTTCCGGACGGAATGCGTGAAAACGAGAAATTCCCGGAACCGATCGTGACTCCTACCACGAAAGCCGAAATGGGATTGCATGACGAAGATATCTCCAAAGAAGAGATTCTGAAACAAGGATTGGCTACTCCGGAAGAATATGCGATCCTTGAGAAATATACACTGGCCCTCTTCAAGCGCGGTACAGAAATCGCTGCCGAACGTGGATTGATTCTTGTAGATACAAAATATGAATTCGGCAAGCACAACGGCACTATTTACCTGATGGATGAAATCCATACACCGGATTCAAGCCGTTATTTCTATTCGGAAGGTTATCAGGAACGTTTCGAAAAAGGAGAAGCACAGAAACAACTCTCCAAAGAATTCGTACGCGAATGGTTGATGGATAACGGATTCCAGGGAAAAGACGGACAGAAAGTACCCGAAATGACACCGGAAATCGTACAGGGTATCAGCGACCGTTATATCGAACTTTTTGAAAACATCACCGGAGAAAAATTTGTGAAGGAAGATACGAGCAACATTGCCGCACGTATTGAAAAGAACGTAATGGATTTCCTGAAAAAATAATGAACTACCCACAAGAACATATCAAGCCTTACGGCACGGAGGGAAAAAAGAGCGAACAAGTGGAACAAATGTTCGACAACATCGCCCCGGCGTATGACATGCTGAACCATACCCTGTCATTGGGTATTGACAAAAGCTGGCGACGCAAAGCGATCAAATGGTTGCGCCCTTTCCAACCGCAACGCATGATGGATGTAGCCACCGGTACAGGCGATTTTGCCATACTGGCCTACGACATGCTCCGTCCCGAACGACTGATAGGAACGGATATCTCTGAAGGCATGATGAATGTGGGACGTGAAAAAGTAAAAAGAGTGGGTCTCTCGGACAAAATCACCTTTGTCCGGGAAGACTGTACTTCTCTCTCGTTTGCCGACAATAGTTTTGACGCTGTCACCGTCGCCTTTGGCATCCGCAACTTTGAAGATCTGGACAGAGGGCTCTCAGAGATGTGCCGCGTGCTCATTCCCGGTGGTCATTTAGTGATATTGGAATTAACCACACCCGACCGTTTCCCGATGAAACAGTTGTTTGCCCTTTATTCCAAAATCGTCATTCCCGTTTTAGGCAAGCTATTTTCAAAAGACAACAGTGCCTACCGCTATCTGCCGCAAACAATCAAAGTCTTCCCGCAGGGAGAGGTCATGACGAAAAGTATTGCGCAAGCAGGATTCAGCCGGGTAGAGTTCCGCCGGCTGACGTTTGGCATCTGTACACTTTATACGGCTACGAAATAATGAATAATGCACCAATATGCTAATATGCCAATATGCCAATTGGGCTGCGGCCTGTTTTTTTCGGTCTGCGCAGCCCAATTGGCATATTGACATATTGACACATTAAATAATTATTATCAATATGCAGAAATATGGTTTAATCGGTTATCCGCTAAAACATTCGTTCTCTATCGGTTATTTCAACGAAAAATTCCATTCGGAAGGAATAGATGCGGAATACGTCAATTTCGAAATTCCAAGCATCAATAACTTTATGGAAGTTATTGAAGAAAATCCGAACTTATGCGGACTAAACGTTACGATACCCTACAAAGAACAGGTAATTCCATTTCTGGATTCATTAGATCCGGATACTGCCAAAATAGGTGCGGTAAACGTTATTAAGATTATTCGCCAGCCCAAAGGAAAGGTAAAATTAGTCGGCTACAATTCGGATATTATCGGTTTTACCCAATCGATACAACCATTATTATTGCCGTCACACAAAAAAGCTCTGATTTTAGGTACGGGCGGGGCTTCCAAAGCTGTTTTTCATGGGCTCAAAAATTTAGGAATCGAAGGGGTATTTGTTTCCCGTACACACAAGCCGGGAATGTTGACCTATGAAGAACTAACCCCGGAAATAATGGCCGAATACACGGTGATTGTCAACTGTACGCCGGTAGGAATGTATCCGAAAGTCGATTTCTGTCCCGACATACCTTACGAACAACTTACACCAAACCATTTACTTTATGATTTGTTGTATAACCCAAACGTCACTCTCTTCATGAAAAAAGGGGAAGAACGTGGCGCCATCACCAAAAACGGATTGGAAATGCTTCTTCTACAAGCATTCGCCGCATGGGAAATATGGAATAAATAACACAGAAGATGGAGAAAGGATTTAAAAGAGGCTGGATATTGGGAGGCATCATCTTATTGGTGATACTGACCGGTTGCACGATCGGAGGAAGTTATTATATGCTCAACTTCTCACTGACTCCGAATGCCAGGATACGTGCCAAAGATGCAGATTCCTATAGGTATCTATATGCCAATTATCCTTTTCTGCGCCCTTGGGTAGACAGTCTCAATCAGGTAAATGCCTTGAAAGACACTTTTATTTTGAACCCGGAAGGCATACGACTGCATGCCTACTATATTGCAGCTCCAAAACCTACCCCAAAAACAGCAGTCATTGTGCACGGTTATACCGACAATGCGATAAGCATGTTTATGATCGGATATCTGTATAATCACGATTTACAGTTCAACATCCTTTTACCCGATTTGCAGCATCATGGCGAAAGCGAAGGTCCTGCTATACAAATGGGATGGAAAGATCGTCTCGATGTAATGCAATGGATGCACGTGGCCAATCAGATTTACGGTGACAGTACCCGAATGGTAGTTCATGGCATCTCTATGGGAGGTGCTACTACCATGATGGTGGCCGGAGAAGAACAACCGGAATTCGTTAAATGCTTTGTGGAAGACTGCGGATATACCAGTGTATGGGACGAATTTTCACACGAACTGAAATCGGCTTTTCACTTGCCTAAATTCCCGCTGATGTACACAACAAGCTGGCTGTGCGAACAAAAGTACGGATGGAATTTCAAAGAAGCCTCTTCGCTAAAACAAGTTGAAAAGGCAGACCTTCCCATGTTTTTCATACATGGTGATAAAGACACCTACGTGCCAACCTGGATGGTTTACCCCCTCTACGAAGCTAAATCGGATCCCAAAGAGTTATGGATCGTTCCGGGAGCAAAGCATGCCGTATCTTACAAAGAAAATAATACAGAATATACCAACCGTGTAAAGAACTTCGTCGACAAGTATATCGAATAAAAGATAAAAGTAGCTATATTTGTGGACGATAACGAAAACTATTATGAAACAAATACTCACTTTTATACTGCTCACATTTCTCTGCCTGCCTTCACAAGCGCAGGAAAAGATATATACCGTAGACAATATTCCGAAAGTACATCTGCAAAACAAACTCCGGTATGTGTGCAATCCAGCCGATATTTTGTCGCAAGCAGCCTGTGACAGCATTGACCGTATGCTCTATAATCTGGAAGAAAAAACCGGGATAGAAACAGTCGTTGCCGTAGTTCCTTCCATCGGACAAGAGGATTGCTTTGATTTCGCCCATCAACTGCTCAACCAATGGGGTGTAGGCAAAAAAGGGAAAAATAACGGTCTGGTAATTCTCTTGGTAACCGATCAACGTTGTATTCAGTTCTATACCGGATATGGGCTTGAAGGTGATTTACCCGATGCCATCTGTAAACGGATACAAACAAAAAACATGATTCCATTCTTGAAAACAGGCAATTGGGATGCAGGAATGGTAAGCGGTATACGTGCCGTATGCCAGCGTCTGGACGGATCGATGGTAAATGACGCTGCCAACGACGAAGAAGATATTTCATGGTCGATGATCTTGTTGGCTGTCGTCGGTTTTATGGGAGTAGCATCTATTATCAGTATTATAGCAGTGAGAGCAGCCACTCGCTGTCCTCAATGCGGCAAGCACAAGTTGCAGCGCACCGGTAGCAGAGTCGTTTCCAAACGTAATGGAGTAAAAACAGAAGACATCACGTATACTTGCCGGAACTGCGGACATACTATAGTGCGCCGGCAGCAAACGTATGATGACGACTATCATGGACGTGGCGGCAGAGGTGGCGGAGGCCCGTTCATCGGCGGTTTCGGTGGTGGAAGCTTCGGAGGCGGCGGTGGCTTCAGCGGTGGCAGTTTCGGCGGCGGTATGGGCGGAGGCGGTGGAGCCGGTTCACGTTTCTAAGTGCTTCCGATACGGAATGAAACACCCATGAAAACAAAAAGAAATGTCAGAAAAACAAGACTATAAATAAATAATTTTAAATAAAAAGAAAATGAAGAAATCGATTATTATCATTATTGCCGTAGTGGCAGTTATCGTTATATGGGCTGTGAGCATGTACAACGGCCTGGTTACTATGGACGAAAGCGTAAACAGCCAGTGGGCAAATGTGGAAACACAATATCAACGCCGTGCCGATCTTATCCCTAATCTGGTAAATACAGTGAAAGGATATGCGTCTCATGAGAAAGAAACGCTGGAAGGAGTAGTGGAAGCTCGTAGCAAGGCAACTCAAATGCAGGTAAATGCCAATGACCTGACTCCGGAGAAACTGGCAGAGTATCAGAAAGCACAAGGTGCAGTCACTTCCGCTTTGGGTAAGTTACTCGCTATCACCGAAAATTACCCGGATTTAAAAGCCAACCAGAATTTCCTCGAGCTTCAAGCACAATTGGAAGGAACGGAAAACCGTATCAACGTAGCCCGCACCAACTTTAACAATGCCGCACAGGCCTACAATACAGCAATTCGCCGTTTTCCAAAAAGTCTCTTTGCATCTATGTTCGGTTTTGACAAACAGGCCTATTTTGAAGCAGCCGAAGGTACCGAAACCGCTCCAACGGTAAGTTTTTAAATAAAACTCTTTCAGTCGAACTCATGCTAAAATGTTGGCTATACGGAAAAAAAACAGTACTTTTGCCGCCGTATACAAAACCCAATAACTCATGAGTAATCAACGATACATGATGCGAGGTGTCAGCGCATCAAAAGAGGATGTGCACAATGCCATCAAAAACATAGACAAAGGTATTTTTCCGCAAGCTTTTTGTAAAATCATTCCCGATATTTTGGGTGGAGATCCGGAGTATTGTAATATTATGCATGCCGATGGTGCCGGAACAAAATCATCTCTGGCCTACATGTATTGGAAAGAGACAGGTGACCTGTCGGTATGGAAAGGTATCGCACAGGATGCATTGATTATGAATATCGACGACCTGTTGTGTGTAGGTGCCGTAGACAATATTCTCGTATCATCTACTATCGGCCGTAATAAACTTCTTATTCCAGGTGAGGTTATCTCTGCCATTATCAACGGGACAGATGAATTATTGGCCGAACTTCGCGAAATGGGAGTCGGTGTATATGCCACCGGAGGGGAAACAGCCGGGGTTGGGGGTCTCG
>NZ_HF991126.1:72967-83763 GCF_000432295.1 Bacteroides sp. CAG:189 | reverse complement strand
CCCAGCCGATGTAGGCGATCTTGTACGTACAATTATTGTAGACAGTACTGTGACCTGCCGTATGAAACGTGCAGATGTCATCGACAATGCCAATATCCGTCCGGGCGATGTGATTGTTGGTCTTGCTTCTTACGGACAAGCCACGTATGAAAAAGAATACAACGGTGGTATGGGAAGTAACGGACTGACCAGCGCCCGTCATGATGTATTTGCCAAATATCTGGCGGAAAAATATCCCGAAAGCTATGATGCAGCCGTTCCGGAAGAACTCGTTTACTCCGGCGGATTAAAATTGACGGATGAAGTAGAAGGTTCACCGATCAATGCGGGTAAGCTGGTACTCTCTCCCACCCGCACATATGCTCCGGTAGTAAAGAAACTGCTGGATGCGTTACGTCCCGAGATCCACGGTATGGTACACTGTTCGGGCGGCGCCCAAACCAAAGTGCTGCATTTCGTAGACAAAGTACGTGTAGTGAAAGATAATCTTTTCCCCGTTCCTCCGTTGTTTAAGACCATCCAGGAACAGAGCGGCACAGACTGGGCGGAAATGTATAAGGTATTCAATATGGGACACCGTCTCGAAGTATACCTCTCACCCGAACATGCCGAAAAAGTGATTGCCATCAGCGAATCTTTCGGTATCCCCGCACAAATTGTAGGACGTATTGAAGAAAGCGATCAAAAAGAATTGATTATCAAAAGCGAATTCGGAGAATTTAAATATTAAATAATGTGCCAATAGGATAATGTGCCAATTAGAGAATGAAAGAATGAAGAAATTAAAGAATTAAAAAATTCAGCAAATTATTCAGTTAACACATTCCACATTATTTTAGCGCAGCCAATTGGCATATCGGCACATTAGCACATTGGCACATTATTTTATGGCACATTGTCCTTAATCAAATTAATAATTTTCATGGCAGATAGTAACAATATATTAGAAAAATTAGATGGTCTTGTGGCTCGTTTTGAGGAAGTTTCTACCCTCATTACCGACCCGGCAGTGATTGCCGACCAAAAACGTTACGTCAAACTAACCAAAGAATATAAAGAACTTGACGACCTGATGAAGGCCCGCAAGGAATACATACAAACATTGGCCAACATCGAAGAAGCCAAAGACATACTTGCCAACGAATCGGATGCCGACATGCGTGAAATGGCAAAAGAAGAATTGGACAATAGTCAAGAGCGCCTCCCCGAACTGGAAGAAGAGATAAAAATCTTGCTTGTACCGGCAGATCCACAAGACAGCAAAAATGCCATTCTTGAAATACGTGGTGGTACGGGTGGCGATGAAGCTGCTATCTTCGCCGGTGATCTTTTCCGCATGTATGTTAAGTTCTGTGAGTCTAAAGGCTGGAAACTGGAAGTATCCAGTGCAAATGAGGGAGCAGCTGGTGGGTACAAAGAAATTATTTGTAGTATCACAGGAGATAACGTATATGGAACAATGAAATATGAATCGGGAGTACATCGTGTACAACGTGTACCTGCCACTGAAACACAGGGACGTGTGCATACTTCCGCCGCTTCCGTAGCCGTACTTCCCGAAGCGGAAGAGTTCGATGTTGTGATCAATGAGGGAGAAATAAAATGGGATACGTTTCGTTCCGGTGGTGCCGGTGGTCAGAATGTGAATAAAGTAGAATCGGGGGTTCGCCTACGCTACATCTGGAAAAACCCGAATACGGGTATTTCCGAAGAAATCCTTATCGAATGTACGGAAACCCGTGACCAACCGAAAAACAAAGAACGTGCTCTCGCGCGTCTGCGTACCTTTATCTATGACAAAGAGCACCAAAAGTACATTGACGACATTGCTTCCAAACGCAAAACAATGGTTTCTACCGGCGACCGTTCTGCTAAAATCCGTACTTACAACTATCCGCAAGGACGCATTACCGATCACCGAATCAATTACACAATCTATAACCTTGCCGCATTCATGGACGGAGATATCCAAGAATGTATAGACAAGTTGACGGTAGCCGAAAATACGGAACGCCTCAAAGAGAGCGAACTATAAAAAAGGGAGAACTCAAAAGAGAGAAGGGAGAATTGAGAGGGGAGAAGGAAAGAAGAGAGAGAATTTTCAACCGTAAAATTGTAAATCGTAAATATAAAAGATGAATAAACAAAAATTATTTGAGAATATCAAACGCAAAAAATCATTCCTTTGCGTTGGGCTTGATACAGACATCAAAAAAATACCGGATCATCTCTTGGATGAAGCCGATCCGATCTTCGCTTTCAACAAAGCAATTATTGACGCAACTGCCGATCTTTGTATCGCCTACAAACCGAATTTGGCATTCTACGAAAGTATGGGTGTAAAAGGCTGGATCGCTTTTGAAAAAACAGTGAAGTATATCAAAGAAAATTATCCCGACCAGTTTATCATTGCCGATGCAAAGCGCGGTGACATTGGAAACACATCTGCAATGTATGCCCGTACCTTCTTTGAGGAACTGAACATAGACTCGGTTACCGTTGCTCCATACATGGGTGAGGACAGCGTTACACCATTTCTGACCTATGCGGGTAAATGGGTAATTCTTCTTGCTCTCACCAGCAACAAAGGTTCACACGATTTCCAATTGACAGAAGATATCAATGGAGAGCGTCTTTTCGAAAAAGTATTGCGGAAATCACAAGAATGGGCCGGTGATGAACAAATGATGTATGTAGTAGGTGCTACCCAGGGACGTGCCTTTGAAGATATCCGTAAAATTGTTCCTAACCATTTCCTTCTTGTACCCGGTGTAGGTGCGCAAGGCGGTTCACTTGAAGAAGTGTGCAAATATGGTATGAACGATACTTGCGGATTAATCGTAAACTCTTCCCGTGGAATTATTTATGCAGACAAAACCGAAAACTTTGCACAAGCAGCCAGAAAAGCCGCACAAGAAGTACAGGAGCAAATGGCAAAAGAGCTGAAAAAAGTGATTAACGATTAGTCATCACCAATCACTTACCACTAATTACATGGCTTACGAAAGAAAGATAATAAACGATCCGGTATTCGGATTCATCAACATACCGAAGGGATTGTTGTATGACATCGTACGACACCCCCTTTTACAACGATTAACCCGTATCAAACAAGTAGGATTGTCGTCGGTAGTATATCCCGGAGCACAGCATACCCGTTTTCAACATTCATTGGGAGCTTTCCACCTGATGAGCGAAGCCATTATGCAACTTGCTTCTAAAGGAAACTTTATTTTCGACAGTGAAGCAGAAGCAGTACAGGCGGCAATCCTGTTACATGATATCGGACACGGTCCTTTCTCACATGTACTTGAGGACACGATTGTAAAAGGCATATCGCACGAGGAAATTTCCCTTATGCTGATGGAACGTATGAATAAGGAGATGAACGGACAACTCAGCCTTGCGATACAAATATTCAAGGATGAATATCCCAAACGCTTCCTTCATCAACTCGTAAGTGGACAGTTAGACATGGACCGTCTCGACTATTTACGCCGGGACAGCTTTTATACTGGAGTCACAGAAGGTAATATCGGATCTGCCCGTATCATAAAAATGCTCGATGTAGCGGATGATCACCTAGTGGTAGAGTCCAAAGGTATCTATTCTATCGAAAACTTTCTTACGGCCCGTCGGTTGATGTATTGGCAAGTATATCTGCACAAAACATCGGTAGCCTATGAGCGGATGCTCATCAGCACTTTGCTACGGGCAAAAGAGCTTGCCCGTAAAGGAGTGGAGCTATTCGCTTCACCGGCGCTTCATTTCTTCCTGTACAATGATATCGATCCGGAGAAGTTTCATAGTAATCCCGAATGTCTGGAGAATTTCATCCAGTTGGACGACAACGATATATGGACTTCGCTTAAGGTATGGAGTACCCATCCGGACAAAGTGCTCTCTACGCTCAGCCTCGGAATGATCAATCGCAATATCTTTAAAGTGGAAATATCTTCCGAACCCATTAGTGAAGAAAGGAAAAAAGAATTAACTTTGCAAATAAGCCGGCAATTAGGCATCACACTTTCCGAAGCGAACTATTTTGTTTCTACCCCCAGCATCGAAAAGAATATGTACGAACCGGCAGATGATAGTATTGACATTATCTATAAGGACGGCACAATCAAAAATATTGCCGAAGCATCGGATATGTTAAACATCTCGTTGCTCTCCAAAAAGGTAAAGAAATACTATATCTGCTACCAACGTTTGCATATACAAGTATAAAATATTCATTAAAGAGTAAGGATATATAAAAAAAAAGTCCGTTATTTGTGCTCTGATAGAGGTGCGCATACAAAAGCCGCCCTTATCGGACATATAAAAAACGGAAAAAAATCATATAATAATAGAGTAAAAACATGGAGTTTTCGGCTAAGCAAATTGCAGCATTTATCCAAGGAGAAGTTATAGGAGATGAAAACGCAACTGTACATACGTTCGCTAAAATAGAAGAAGGAATACCAGGAGCAATTTCATTCCTTTCCAATCCGAAGTATACACCTTATATATATGAAAGCCAATCCAGTATCATACTGGTAAATAAGGATTTTGAGCCGGAACATGAAATAAAGGCTACTTTAATAAAGGTAGACAATGCCTATGAAAGCCTCGCCAAATTAATGAATCTCTACGAAATGAGTAAACCTAAAAAACAAGGTATCGACTCATTGGCATTCGTCTCTCCCACTGCACATATCGGTGAAAATGTATACGTCGGTGCTTTTGCCTACATCGGAGAAAACACCGTTATCGGAGATAATACCCTCGTCTATCCGCACACTTATGTAGGAGATAATGTGAAGATCGGCAGTAACTGCCTTCTTTATTCTAACGTAACCATCTACCACGACTGTCATATAGGTAATGAATGTGTCTTACATTCAGGTGCAGTAATCGGAGCAGACGGTTTTGGCTTCGCACCGACTCCGCAAGGTTACGAAAAGATTCCCCAAATCGGCATCGTTATCCTTGAAGACAGAGTAGACATTGGTGCCAACACTTGTGTTGACCGTGCAACGATGGGAGCTACAATCGTTCACAGTGGTGTTAAGCTGGATAATCTTGTTCAAGTAGCACACAATGATGAAATAGGTTCACATACGGTCATGGCAGCCCAGGTAGGAATTGCCGGTTCTACTAAAATAGGAGAATGGTGTATGTTCGGTGGGCAAGTAGGTATCGCCGGCCATATCAAAATCGGTGATAAAGTGAATCTCGGAGCACAATCCGGTGTACCGGGCAGTATTAAATCCGAAAGCCAGTTAATTGGTACTCCTCCGATGGAACCGAAGCAGTATTTCAAAGCAGCCGTCGTACATAAAAACTTACCTGAACTACAACAAGAACTGCGTAATCTACGCAAAGAACTTGAAGAATTAAAACAACAACTAATAAATAAGTAACCAATGCTGAAACAAAAAACTCTGAAGGATAGCTTTTCACTGAGAGGAAAAGGTCTTCACACTGGTCTTGATCTGACAGTAACGTTTAACCCTGCGCCCGAAAACCACGGATATAAAATTCAGCGTATCGATGTGGAAGGACATCCGGTCATCGATGCTGTGGCAGACAACGTGACAGAGACGACACGTGGTACTGTGTTAGCCAAAAATGGAGTAAAAGTAAGCACCGTTGAACATGGAATGGCAGCTCTTTATGCCTTAGGCATAGATAATTGTCTTATTCAAGTAAACGGTCCGGAGTTTCCTATTCTGGACGGTAGTGCACAATATTACGTACAAGAGATAGAAAAGGTCGGCATAGAAGAGCAAAATGCTGTCAAGGACTTTTATATAATCAAATCAAAAATCGAATTCCGCGACGAGGAGACTGGTTCGTCTATCATTGTATTGCCGGACGAAAATTTCAGTCTGAACGTATTGGTATCCTACGATTCTACTATCATCCCTAACCAGTTCGCAACACTGGAAGATATGAATAATTTTAAAGAGGAAGTAGCTGCCAGCCGTACATTCGTATTTGTCCGTGAAATTGAACCGTTACTATCAGCCGGACTGATCAAAGGAGGTGACTTAGACAATGCCATCGTTATCTATGAACGCAAAATGTCTCAAGAGAGTTACGATCAGTTGGCAGATGTCATGGGAGTTCCCCACATGGATGCCAACCAATTGGGGTATATTAATCACAAACCATTGGTATGGCCTAATGAATGCGCCCGTCACAAATTACTCGATGTCATCGGTGACCTTGCCCTTATCGGCAAACCCATCAAAGGCCGCATCATTGCAACTCGTCCGGGACATACGATCAACAACAAGTTTGCCCGTCAGATGCGCAAAGAAATCCGTTTGCACGAAATACAGGCTCCCATATACAACTGCAATGAAGCGCCTATCATGGATGTAAACCGCATCCGCGAACTGCTTCCTCACCGGTATCCATTCCAGTTGGTAGATAAAGTGATTGAAATTGGTGCCAACTATATTGTAGGAATCAAGAATGTCACTTCCAATGAACCCTTCTTCCAAGGTCACTTCCCCGAGGAACCGGTAATGCCCGGTGTACTTCAGATAGAAGCAATGGCACAGATCGGAGGATTGCTCGTGCTCAATTCAGTAGACGAACCTAACCGCTATTCTACTTATTTCATGAAAATAGACGGTGTGAAATTCCGCCAAAAAGTAGTACCGGGAGATACCCTTATCTTTCGGGTAGAACTGTTAGCTCCTATTCGGCGAGGCATATCCACTATGAAAGGTTACGCTTTCGTAGGTGAAAAGGTAGTATGTGAAGCGGAATTTATGGCTCAAATAGTAAAAAACAAATAAATTATGATAAGTCCCTTAGCGTATATTCACCCTGAAGCAAAAATCGGGGAAAACGTAGAGATCGGTCCTTTCGTTTACATCGATAAAAATGTGGTGATCGGCGATAATAACAAAATTATGCCCAATGCCAATATTTTATACGGTTCGCGTATCGGTAACGGAAATACTATTTTCCCGGGTGCCGTTATCGGTGCTATTCCACAAGATCTCAAATTTCGTGGAGAAGAAAGTACTGCCGAAATCGGAGACAATAACCTCATTCGCGAGAATGTAACCATCAACCGTGGTACGGCAGCCAAAGGAAAAACCATCGTTGGCAATAATAATCTTCTGATGGAAGGAGTGCATGTAGCCCACGACGCTATCATTGGCAACGGCTGTATTATCGGAAACTCTACTAAAATGGCGGGAGAAATTATCATCGACGATAATGCCATCATCAGTGGCGCCGTATTAATGCACCAATTTTGCCACGTAGGCGGATATGTTATGATTCAAGGCGGATCACGTTTTAGTAAAGACATTCCCCCTTATATTATTGCCGGACGCGAACCCATTACTTACAGTGGTATCAACATCATCGGTCTCCGTCGCCGTGGATTCTCCAATGAGGTAATTGAAAACATTCATAATGCTTACCGCATTATCTACCAAAGCGGATTAAATATTTCCGATGCCCTTACAAAAGTGGAAGCAGAGGTAGAGACGAGCCCGGAAATAGAATATATTATCAGTTTTATACGCAACTCGGAGCGAGGAATTATTAAATAACAAATCTGTCTATTGGCATATTATATATATTGAAAATTTAAAACATTATCATTATGATATACAGATTTACCATCATATCTGATGAGGTGGATAATTTCGTCAGAGAAATACAAATTGATCCGGAAGCCACTTTTTATGACTTCCATGAAGCGATATTGAAATCGACAGGGTATACCAACGATCAGATGACCTCATTTTTCCTTTGTGACGACGACTGGGAAAAGGAGAAAGAGATTACATTGGAAGAGATGGATAATAGTCCGGAAATAGACAGTTGGGTAATGAAAGATACGACCCTCAGCGAACTGATTGAGGATGAAAAGCAGAAACTGCTCTATGTATTCGATTACATGACAGAACGTTGTTTCTTCATAGAACTGTCTGAAATCATCACAGGAAAAGAGATGAAAGGCTCTAAATGCACAAAGAAAACCGGAGATGCCCCCAAACAGACCATGGATTTTGAAGAAATGGCTGCTGCCAGTGGTTCATTGGATTTGGATGAAAATTTCTACGGAGACCAGGATTTCGACCTTGAGGACTTTGATGCCGAAGGTTTTGATATAGGTGGCGGTACACCTGATGCAGGATCCTTTGAAGAAGAGAAATTATAAGCCCCAATAATATCGGATTTACGATTAGACGATTTACTATTTACGATTGGAAGTACTACTCTTCCAAGTGGCCAATCCTCTAATCGTAAACCGAATTATATGCCCAAACCCTAATGGGGTTTTCTCTCCCCAATCTTGTAATCATCCATCACCTCCCCTTACGGAGACATCAATAAAGCAAGGTTCTTCAATCGTCTAATTGTAAATTATCTAATCGTAAATCCTTTTATGCCCTCTCCTATCCTTATCGTCCTTATTGGCCCTACCGGAGTTGGAAAGACAGAGCTAAGCCTCCGGTTAGCGGAACATTTTCATACAAGCATTGTTTCTGCCGATTCCAGACAGATCT
Organism: Bacteroides sp. CAG:189; assembly: GCF_000432295.1. Taxonomy (NCBI): domain Bacteria; kingdom Pseudomonadati; phylum Bacteroidota; class Bacteroidia; order Bacteroidales; family Bacteroidaceae; genus Bacteroides; species Bacteroides sp. CAG:189. The sequence goes on along the minus strand of NZ_HF991126.1, from coordinate 75,232 downwards.
ATGCAGACCTTAAAATAGGTACTGCCGCCCCTACCCCGGAACAATTGAAACGGGTACCTCATTATTTGGTAGGTACACTAAAACTCACTGATTATTATAGTGCTGCGCGTTATGAGGAGGAAGCAATGACCATCCTCGAAAGACTATTTCAAGAACATGAAGTAGTCATTCTCACAGGAGGGTCGATGATGTATGTGGATGCCATATGCAAAGGTATTGACGATATTCCTACCGTAGATACAGAGACACGGGAGATGATGCTGCAAAGATATGAAGCGGAGGGACTTGAGAATCTCTGCTCCGAACTGAAACTGCTCGATCCGGAATATTACAAAATTGTCGATTTAAAGAATCCCAAACGAGTCATCCATGCCCTCGAAATTTGTTATATGACAGGGAAAACCTATACTTCTTTCCGGACACAAAAAAGAAAAGAACGCCCTTTCCGCATTATAAAAATAGGATTGACACGTGACCGGGCCGAACTTTACAATCGCATCAACCACCGGGTAGATGTAATGATGGAAGAAGGGTTGCTTGAGGAGGTCCGGAATGTATATCCCTATCGCCCGCTTAACTCACTCAATACAGTAGGCTACAAAGAAATCTTCAATTATCTGGACGGAACTTGGGAACTCCCTTTTGCCATTGAGAAGATAAAACAGAACTCACGTATCTATTCGCGTAAACAGATGACCTGGTTCAAACGGGACGAAGAGATACAGTGGTTTCACCCTGATCAGGAAAAAGAGATCATGCAAGTACTACAAAATATGGGATATCATTAAAGAAACGACAACTCACCGATCAAGTCACAAATCACCGGTAGAAAGTTCCACCTGTATTTTTGTACCTTTTCCCGGAGCAGTATCTATTCTTAATTGTCCTTTCAGATTGCGGACTCGCTCTCTAATGATATTCATACCAATACCTGTGCCTTTGCGTTCTTTATCAAAACCTTTCCCGTTATCAGCAACCATAATCTCTATTCTGTTCTCATTCCATAATAAGCTTATGTCTATCCGGCTGGCTTCCGCATGTTTCAACGCATTTCCGGTGACCTCCTGTATGATGCGATAAATCTCCAATCCTGTATTTTGCGGTATGTTTTCCCATCCTTCTTCCGGTTGAATTGATAATGTGATTTCTGTCTTGCCCGGTTTATCGCGTTGCGATACATAATCCTCCAATATTTCCGGTAGGGTGGCATACTTAAACACAGGCGGCATCAGATCATGCGAAATAGCCCGTACTTCCGTATGCAATGTTTTAAGAGTATTCATTATTTCTTGAGGCGTACTTTTACCTCCCTCTATCTCCATACGGATAGCCACCAATTCATTCGATACATTATCATGGAGTTCACGGGCAAGACGATTACGTTCTACCTCCAATCCTTCCAGATAAGACTGCACCCTACGTTGCCGCGCCTCGTTCACCATAACTTGAAATTCATTTTCTTTTTCTTCCAATTTGGCTTTCTGAAGTTCTATAGTCAGATCAGCCTCCTGTTGTTTCAAATCGGCAATCTGTAACAGATGAGCATTCAACCTCTGACGCGAACGGTAACGAACGGCTAACAGGAAAATAACAACCAATGCCAGTACCATCATCCCTATCACAAGTTGGTTGATACGTGCACGCTGTTCACTAAGTACGGTAAGCTGCTTTACGTTACGTTCGGCCTGATCCAGATTGTACTTCACGCGAAGTGTGTTTATCTCTCTTCGCGTATTTTGTTCATACAGCCGTCTGGAAAACAGCATGGATTGGCGTTCGGCTTCCAACGCTTTATCATAAAGTTTCTGTTCCTCATATACTTTGGCAAGTATCAAATAGCTGGAAACAATGGATTCATCATAATTTATCTGTTTTTCTTCACTTAACGATTCCAGTTGTTCCAACGCAGTCCGAAGACTGTTTTCTGCCTGTGAATAATCTCCTAAATAATAAGAGATCATTCCCGAAATATATAAGATACGCGCATCCGAATCGAACTGTTTCGGATTCATCAATTTCCGCCCTGTCTCAAAGCAGTTTCTCGCTTCCTGAATCTTTCCCTGAAAGCAATAAATGAGTGCCTGACTAAGATAATTATCCGATATCTGATGACCTACATCATATGGATTATCCGTCGTATTGTATACATCAAACGCTAAATTATTGTACATGGCAGCCGAATCGAGGTAAGCAACATCTTTCGTATTCGCATAATGTACATAATAATATTGAGCCTGCACGGATAATTTCAAAATCTGCTGAACC
>NZ_HF991126.1:0-72931 GCF_000432295.1 Bacteroides sp. CAG:189 | reverse complement strand
ACCGGAAAGTCAACCGGAGTCTGCTCCAAGTCTTTCATCAGTTCGGCTAATCCCTTTTCATCCTGCCACAAAACATAAATGACAGACAAATTATAGAACACATCCGTCAAGATGCCCGGTTTATGTTCGTTCCTATTAAAGTATTCTGCAGCTTTATAATAATTCTTTTGAGCTTCTACAAAATCAGTCAGTGTCACGTGATAAACCCCTGCCGCATAATACATCATTCCGGCAATATTATTGTTAGAAAAAGTCCCTTCATAAACAAAGGCGCTATCCAGATAGTTCTTAGCAGCTTCCATATGACTTAGCTGAGTCTCCGACAAAGAAATAATGGAATACAAACGAGTAATAACCGCTTTATCCTCCCATTCTTTCGCTTCGGGTACTAACTGTTTCAAAACTCCGATCTGATGTTCCCGTGAAAGATTCTCTATATTCCCGGTCATGTAATAACGCTCCATCAAGGGGATAGATTTATTTTTCATTACCGACAAGATTGAATCATACTGCTGTGTTTCATCATTTTGTGCAGCAACTGCAAAAGAGGAAAGCAGAAATAGAAAAAGGAATATAAATTTTTGCATAATATTAAAATTCGTTTGCCTTGCAAAGAAATGTATTTTCTATAAATATTCCTAAAAACTCATTCAATTTTTATATACGAAGATACAATTTTCGGAAACTCAAGGTAAGGAATAAGAATACAATATAAAAAGAGCAAGGAGCATCTTGCCTTCAATGACCGACACCCCTTGCTAAAACAATTAAGAGAGAGAGTTAGAAACTGTTTTGATTTTTATAGGATTTCTTTTTGTGTTTCTTAGAGTTTTTTCAATCTGCTTTCAAGGTAATAATCAGCGGACCGGCATCTTCTACCTTAACTTTTGCCGTTTGCATATCGATATAGCTGACAGAAAGAACAGAACCTTTCAGGGTTTCCAACTTAAAAGTTCCATTAAGATCGGTAACTGTTCCTATAGTTGTTCCTTCAACTAACACACAAGCTCCGATAACCGGATTACCATCCGTATCACAAACTTTTCCTGCCACCCTATTTTCATTATCGGATGTATCCGGGAATACAGGTGTACCATTGACGCTTTTAACTGTACCTTTAAGACCACGTATCGTAATATTGGATACAGGTTTTGTTTTTATTTTCACCGCCGGTTTACCGTCTGTCTCTACAGTCACTACATCATATTCACTTGCCTTATTTTGTCTCAATGTCTGGAGTTCGGTATCAGATACTTCTTTATCATCCAAAAAGTAAGAGACTTTTTTTACATCATTGGAATTAAGCTTATTTTGAAGAGCATCTATCTTATCACCTAACGTCTTTTCATTTTGTTTGGCCTGATATTCTTCCTTGGTCATCAAAGTTATGATAATAGCCCCCTCTTTTGCACGAGAACCATAGATTGCCGTTGCCGATGCATCTTTCAAGACACTGATTGATTTTATCCAGTTCGGATCGATCGCATTGATTGTATTTGGAGCCGCTTCTTTACCGTCGATTATGAAAAGTGGTCCGCCCGTTTTCTCTTCCGAAGAAGCGGTATTGGCATTTGCCGAACTGTCGCCATCAAGCCGAAAAGATACCGGAAGTGTATATTTCACATCTACTGCTTTACCTCCCTGCGTTCCAGGTATCCAATCCGGCATGCTCTTTATGAGCCGGATAGCTTCTTTATCCAAATCAGGATCAACGCTCCGGGCTACCTTTGGAGAAACAATCTTACCTTTCTTGTTGACAACAAACTGTACGATAACACGACCTTGTGTACCCTTCTCTTTCGCTATCGCAGGATATTTCATATTCTCCCGTACATATTCCGCTACAGCTCCATTGCCACCCGGAAATTCAGGCATTTTCTCTGCAACCCAAAAAACACCGTCTTCAGACGATTTTCCAGCAGTCTCCTTTTTCTTCACATCTGCCGTGTCCTTCACTACGGGAATCTCCGGAACATCAGTAAGATTCACCACTGCATTTACCCCGGAAGCAACATTTTCCACCGTTTTTGTTTCTACAATTGCCGCTAAATCATTAACTTTGACAGCAGAAATCTCTTTTGCTTTTTGAGAGATTTCGGGACGGGCAAAAGCAGTTACTGCAATAGCTGCTAACGGAAGTACATACAAATACTTCAAACGTGCCCAAGGATTTGATTTTTCTTTTAACATCATAGTGATACGTTTTTTAAGTTTACTGTGATTAAAGCTGTTGGCCATAGAGTAGAGCCTTGTGCCGACAGCTTTTTTTATTAATAATAATTGATATTGCTTTGCATCAACACCTTCTTTGATCACTGTCTCATCCGCTTCGTATTCATGAATGTTTTGCAGTTCTTGTTTCAGTAACCACGATGCGGGATTGAACCATTGAAAAAAGATACATAGATCTGCAACCAACAGATCAACAGAATGATGATTGCTGATATGGGCAGTTTCATGAATGAGTATTTCACGTCCATTCTCCTCAAGATCGGCCTCAGAGATAACGATATATTTCATCCAACTGAAAGGAGCGATTTCTTTATTATGTATAATGAGCCTAATACCGGAATGAAATATCTCCTTTCTGCCCGAACGGAGTAACAAAAACAAACGGATAAGCGAATAAATATTACGGCAAGCGAAAAACACGATACCGGCAAGGTAAATGACCAGGGTGATCTGAATGCCGGATAAAGTAATCTCTTTTACCTCAACCGGAGCGACAGCCACAGTATCCTGAGAGTAGAAATCAACCATTGCAAGAAGCTGTTCCAAAGTCAGCATGGTATGCGCCATCTCTGTGGGTTGCGCAGTAGTCACCTCAAGCAATGGGATAAGCAACGACAAAAAAAGTATTCCCAATAAAGCGACCCGATTAAAGCGATGAAAAGTTTCTTTGCTCAGCAACAACCTATAAAAAAGATAGAATAGTGCGAGGCAAACAGATGATTTCAGTATGTAGACAAAAAAGGTTCCCATAAGTTTTTTCTTTTATGGCACATTCTATTTTTTATTATGTGCATTTTCCACTTCACGTATAAGCTGCTTAAGATCATCAAGCGAAATGTCTTCCTCACTGACTAATGAAGAGACGGCACTGAGATAAGAATTATTGAAATACTTACGGATAACATTTTTCAGTGTTCCTTTATGAAAATCTTCTGCACTGACCGTTGCATAATATTGATAGGTATTTCCATAAGTTTTATGGGCAAGGAATCCTTTATCCTCCAATCCCCGGACAATAGTAGATAATGTATTGAAATGCGGTTTCGGTTCATCATAAAAAGCCAGCATTTCTTTCACAAACAGAGGGCCTTTCTTCCAGAAAAAGCCCATGATTTCTTCTTCTTTAGCAGTTAATCCTTTCATATCTGTATCAATATTTAAGGCAAATAACGAGATTTTTTAGTTCATAAACTAACTTTTATAGTTAACAATATCTAAAGCGCTATGGAGAGAAGGAAAGAAAGAAGGAAGGAAGGAAAGAATGAATGAATGAAAGGCTGCGCAATGATCGTGATTACATTTACATAGCGTAGCCTTTCATTCTTTCATTATTTCATTATTTACTTCTTTCATTCCTCTCATCCGCCCACTCTTTTTCAAGGCTTCGGCAATAATCCATTGAAGCTGACCATTTGTGCTGCGAAACTCATCGGCTGCCCACTTTTCGATGGCATCCATTGTTTCAGCATCTACCCGCAGGACAAAACTCTTGGTTGAAGATTCTTTTTTAGCCACAATATTAATTCCTCTCATTCATTCCCAATTACCAACCATTTCATTCTGAAAAACGAGACCAATGGGAATTCACTATTTATTTACTGTTTAAATACTCCGTTTATAAAATCAGCAATATCCTTTATGACATATTCCGGTACAGGACTGAGATGTGTATATTCAAAAGGGGTAGATTTCCCACTCCCCTCCTGTAAGGCATGGTTCAATTTAGGATACGACTTAAAAAGCACATTCGGATTACGATACAATCCAAAGCGCCACATTCCGAAATCCTGCATCGTCACCTGATAGTCACGTTCACCCTGTAACACAAGGAAAGGAAGTTTCAACATCCGGGCTACCTCGACCGGTTGGTATTCTGTTTCCATTTTCCGGTATGACTCCGGAAGCGAATTCATCACCTGCTCTACCGCCGCTTTCACATCCGGCTGCGTACCCGAAAGAGAAGAGATATATGTCATTTGCTCGGTCAATAGCTGTTCCATCTTCCGCACCGGTCCGGCCAAACTGATAATACCGCCCAAACATCCCTCACCGGCCCGTTGTGCGATACGCGGGACTAACATCCCGCCTAAACTATGCCCCAACACATAGACTCTTGCAGAGTCAATCTCCGGCAATGATTTCACTAAACGAACGGCCGAAATCACATCATCTACCACTTCATTATCGAAAGTCGCTTCCACTCCTTGAGGATATGCTGCCGTACCATACACCTTGGTACGCTTATCGTAACGCAAAACAGCTATGCCTTGTTCAGCCAATCCCCAAGCTATATCGCGAAAAGGTTTATTAGGGCCCAATGTTTCATCGCGATCATTCGGGCCGGAACCATGTACAAGGATCAGTACGGGAAGACGGGAACCTCCTTTAGGAAGAGTTAATGTGCCGGGTAGCCGGAAAGTATCGGTAGAAATCTCCACACTTTTTTCCTCCAACCTCTTTTTATTGAACTTCATAGGCTTAGCGTCAACAACAGAAGTAGCCGGGGTAAAGGTAAGCGTGCTTGCCCTGCCGTCCTCGTCGAATACGACGGTGAATCGCATAGAGTTCTTTTCAAAATGTACATCGCAATGATACATCGTGATCCCTTCCGCCATTTCCGTTTTCCACTTTCCCCGGGATTTAAATTTCCCCATCTGTTTCTCCAACTGCCGGAAACTGTCACTAAACACCACCGGGGCCACCTTCTTACGAATGGTATCACTCATACGCACATGTACGCTATCCCCTTGCCCTGCAACAATAAACTTATATAAACGTTCGGCACTTTTTAAATTTGCTTTATGATTTTGGGCATCCGCAGGTTGCAGAATTCCTAAAAGAACAATTAACAATATTACAATCCGTTGTAACATGATTCCTTCCAATATTTTAATTAATGATTCGTTAATCTCTTCACCGCCGGAACGAAGAGTAAGTTCTTCCGTATTAGTTTCGCTATCATCATAAGCATATTGTCCGGCTACCTGCCAAAGTGCCGCATCACTCTGGATCATCACAAAGTTTTCAATGATATCATTTTGATATCGCAAATATATTATTCTTATATTCAAACGAGCAATAGAAAACAGGAAAAAGAGCGTGCTATTAACGTTTATTACAGAAAAACGATGTAGCAATCTACTAATGTACCCATATACCAACTGGCTGCGTTACATACCGTATATCATTGGTACGTTGGTACATCGATATATTAGCATATTGGCATATTGGTACATGGATCCATTACCATATAATGTGAAGAAAAGTCGTATGATCAGTTTTTCCGGATAAACATTTCAAGAAGGAAAAGACAGACACCCGGTAACCGACCTCTTGCCATCCCCGACTCAGACCTTTGTAACAAAATAGGGAGTATGCCCTAACGACTATCACAGTTAATTTTGTCAAAAGCCGTTCCCGAAAAAGATTTAAAAAAGCGATGGAATGCCCACAAATTAAAAAAGATAAAAATAAAATGTTTTTTTATTCGACTTCATAAGGATGTGTAAACCAAAAACGGCTGCCAACCCCCAATTCTGATTCAACACCGATACTCCCCTTCAAATGATCAACAATACTCCGGCAGATAGAAAGCCCTAACCCGGTACCTTTTGAAAAGGTATTGAGCTTTACGAAACGGTCGAAAACTTTACCGGCTTTTTCCGGAGCAATTCCTATGCCCGTATCTGTAACCGAAAATTCGATTTGATTATCGTTTTCCTCAAAATGATAGTCAAGAAGAACCTGCCCCTCATGCGTAAATTTCAAGGCATTGTTGATAAAGTTTATAATAACCTGCATCAAGCGTTTTTTATCACTATAGATGCGATAATCGGGCAAACCGGGAGCAAGTACAACAGGAACTTCCTTATCCTCTTTAATATCATAGTAACGAACAATATCCTCACATAAATCCTTGACGTTCAAATAACCCATATTAAAGTCAAGCGTCCCTGCCTCTATCTTCGATAAATCCAGAATATCGGATATCAATTGCAAAAGCAACTCCGAATTTTCTTGCATGATGGCAAGATACTCCTCGCGTTCTTCTTTGTCCTCCGACTCGGCCAGAAGGCTGGCAAAGCCTACAATCGAATTTAACGGAGTACGAATTTCATGACTCATATTGGCCAGAAAAGCCGACTTCAAGCGATCCAGATTTTCTGCTTTCTCTTTCGCAATTCTTAATTCTTCCTCTATTTTCTTTTGATGGTCAATGTCGACACTGGTAATGACATGTGCCATTTGTCCGTCTATCCAAGCAAAGGCAGCACTGAATACGCGAAACCAGCACTTATCAAACGGACGCTGATAATCCCAGGAATAGACTTTGGTAGGCAAACCGTTCTCATCGATCAAATGTCTCTTCGGACAAAACTCGCACTCTCCCGTTTTATCGGTATAAAGCGCCTGCCAGCACTTCTTCCCCTCGAAATGCTCTATACCGCCGTAGGGAGCCGCCATAGATTCATTGGCATACAGCATATCATGAGAATCAAACGAGTTGACGTATATATCGACTCCCATATTATTCATGATACTGCCCAATGTCTTGCTCGCACGTACTTCTCTTTCTTTATACTCTCTGATCGATATTTCTTTAGAAAGCGCACCCAACGCAAGATAAATGGCCTGCGACTCCTCTTTGGTAAAAGAAGAAGCGCCCTCTTCCCTGTCGGCAAATCCGATAAAGCCGATTATTTTCCCTTCGGTATCTTCAAAGTGCCGGATCAATAGGGATTTTACCTTATAAAAATCCATGATATCGATATCAGCCAACGAGCTACCCTCATGACCATCAACACAGAAAGGTTCCTTCTTATCTTTTGCACGTGCCAAATGTTGCTTGGTCATCTCGCCCATTTCAAAACGGGATCTCAGAGTATTATCCTCATTCCCAACCGTCTCTTTCAAATAAAAATAACGGAATCCGTCTGTCTGATAAACAAATCCTCTCTTGAATCCACAATAATCACAAATATCCGTTAATGATCCCATCACCTTTTTCTCGATCGATTCATAGTCGTTCAATCTCTCTAAAAAATGAAGTAGAAATGTACTCAAACTCTCTGCGCTCTTGCTCATATAACTTTTAAACCTTAGGGTTAGAGACGTTCAAAACAAGCATAAAAACGCCTCCTTTGCATAGTCTTCAAGCTGCTAATATACAAACTTTTAGAGAAAAACGGTCGCATTCCATCCTGCCTCGGTCCGGGTATCCTTCCCTTTTTAAGACAAGAACAAAATTCGACAAAACTAATTTACTTTACAAGACAAAGAGAAGAAGGATTTCAAGAAAGAATATTCTTTTTCAGAAAGTTATTGAAATAAATTACATTAGGCTTTCCCGCCGCATCCTGTCAATGCAACCTATCGTATTTTATTAATCAACAAGGATTTTCAGATACTCCATCCGGTAGTACTGTCATGATATCGGATAGCAGTACCGGTATATGAAACCAGTCAGCCCGGTAGGATGAATTCAGTTTCACACCGAGAAACGATCGGTTCCACACCGGGAAACCATTGGTTTCATACGGATGAAACGGACAGTTTCATACAGTTGGAACAAATGGTTTCATACGGTTGGAACGATGAGTTTCATACAGTTGAAACATTTAATAAGAAGGATACATACCGATCTGCACATCAGTCCGCCGTGAATGCCCGGCCCATATCAGCCAATAAATCTTCTATATTTTCAAGACCGAGGGAAAGGCGGATTGTTTTCTGGCTGATATCCATACTTTGCCTTTGTTCTTCGGTGAAAGTGCCATAAATAGTGCTGGCAGGATGAATGGCAAGCGTTTTATTATCAAACAGGTTAGTTGCCCTGCGGATAAGTTGCAGACGATTCATAAAACGGAAACAGGCCTCACGCGAAGCGAGATCAAATGTCAGCATCGCTCCGGGATAAGGGCCAAACTGCTCCGTACTCAACCGATAAAACGGATTGGATGCAAGTCCGGTATAATTAACCGCCTCTATCTGAGGAAAATTCTGCAAGCGTTCTGCCAATTCCAGACATGTGGACGCCTGCCGTGCATAACGAACTTCCATTGTTTCCAAGCCAAGACTTTGCATATAAGCCACCTGCGGAGTCATATAAGCTCCTAAATTGCGATGAATCTCTTTACGAAGTTTGGCTGTAAAAGCAGCATTACCGAATTGCGCCCCCACCGGGCCCAGTTTCTTCGAACGGCTCCAATCCAGCGTACCGTAATCAAGAATAAGCCCACCCAAACTGGTCGCGCCACCGGAAATATATTTGGTACTGGAAACAACCTCAATATCTATCCCGAATTCACGGGCATGGAATGTATGAAAAGGAATAACAGTCGTATCTGCTACCAAAGGGGCTCCCACCTGATGGGCAATGCCGGCAAGCGCTTTCAAATCGGCAACCTCGAGTTGAGGATTCGTGATAACTTCAAGAAAAACCGCACAAGTATTTTCATCTACCCGCTCACGGACTTCGTCCGGATTTGTAAGGTCGCAAAAACGCACTTCGACTCCAAATGCCGCTAAAGTACTTTTGAAAAAAGAATAAGTATTGCCAAACAGATGGGGAGAGGTGACAATGTTCGCACCGGATCGGGCCAACGTAATGAAAACATTACTGACAGCCGCCATACCGGAATTCAGAGCCGTCACACTCAGCGCACCTGTAATGGTCCGGATGCGTTTCTCGAAATACTGAACAGTAGGATTGGTTATCCGCGAATAGGCATGATCGGCCGTGCGTCCGCAAAAAGCCTCTTCCATGGCTTCCGCCGTGTCGAATTCATAAGCAGCCGTATTGTATACCGGCATGGAAAGAGAATGATAAGCATCGCCTTTATCAAAAGGAGTATGCAGAAGTTGTGCTTCAAAACTGTTCTTATCCATCAGATTTTCAATTTTGTTGTATGTTGTATAAAGTGGACTATCTGTTACAGGCTTCCCGCAGTTGCCCCAATGCCTTTTCGAGTACACTGCGCGGGCAAGCTACATTCAACCGCATAAATCCTTCGCCTTCTTTCCCGAAAGTGGTGCCGTCATTAAGCGCCAGATGTGCACCGTCCACAAAAAGACCGACCAATTCTTTCTGAGCCAGTCCCAAGCCCCGGCAATCGAGAAATATGAGATAAGAAGCCTGCGGACGAATCATGCGGATGGCCGGAATATACGCCCGCAGATATTCATCGGTAAAATCGATGTTGGCCTGAATATAGGCAATCGCCTGATCGAGCCATTCGGTTCCGTTGCTATATGCAGCAGCCACGCTGAGATAAGCAAACAAGTGTCCCTCGCTTAATTCACCGGCCTCCATATACTCCTGAAAACGATGACGTATTCTGCTATCTTCAATGATACAATACGAACTTGCCAGTCCCGGCATATTGAACGCTTTGCTGGGAGACATAAACACAAGGGAATTCCGGCGCGCCTTGTCCGATACCAACGCAAAAGTAGAATGCCTGTATGGCGGTAATGTCAAGTCGGCATGAATCTCATCAGAAATGACCAGTGTACCGCTTTCATAACAAATTTCCGCTATCTGTTCCAACTCTTCAAGCGTCCATACACGCCCGCCCGGATTGTGAGGATTACTTAAAATAAGCATTTTACACCCTTGCACATCTTTACGGAAACGCTCGAAATCAATCTGGTATTGACCGTCCCGAAGCACCAACGGGCTGTAAACCACCTCACGCTGATTCTTCTCCGTCACCAAAAAGAAAGGATGATACACCGGCGGCATTACCATTACCTTATCCCCTTTTTCCGTAAAACACTGTATGGCAAACGCCAATCCGCGAACAATACCGGGCATAAAAGTAAGCATCTCGCGGGTCACTTCCCAATGATAACGCTGCTGCAACCAATTTATAATGGAAGTATACCATTCTTCGCAGGCAAAAGTATATCCCAGTATCTCGTGCTCCAAACGTTTCTTCAGTGCATCCATCACAAACGGAGGAGTACGGAAATCCATATCCGCCACCCACATGGGAAGCAAATCATTTCGTCCCCAACGCTCGCTGACGGCATCCCATTTTACGGAATCCGTTCCGTGACGATCTATTATTTCATCGAAATTGTATTTCATCTTACATTTCATTTTTGCGGTTATCTGCTTGCAAATGTACAACTCATCTGTTGCAAAATGAAAGCAGGAGAGAGAAATTTACTTTAAGAAGAACAAAAATACCACAATTGTGGTAGAGGATATGACATAAATCAAGCTCGCCTTGATTTCTTTTTTGTATTTTTGTGCACTCTAAAAAACATAATATGACGAAAGCCCTGTTTTTTGATATTGACGGAACATTGGTGAGTTTCGAAACTCATGCCATTCCTGCATCTACCATCGAGGCACTGACCATTGCCCACGAAAAAGGCATTAAAATCTTTATTGCCACAGGACGCCCCAAAGCGATTATCAACAATCTGGCGGATATACAGGACCGGGGATTGATAGACGGTTACATCACGATGAACGGTGCCTACTGTTTCGTAGGTGATGAAGTGATTTACAAAAGCGCCATTCCTGCCGGAGAGGTACGGGCACTGGCACAGGTTTGTGAACAGAAAGGATACCCCTGCATATTTGTAGGAGAACATACGATATCCGTATGCCAGCCCAATAAATTGGTTCACGATATCTTTTATGATTTCCTGCATGTAGACGAAATTCCCGTAAAGACTTTTGAAGAAGCCGTGCAGGAAGAGATTTTCCAGATGACTCCGTTTGTCACCGTAGAAGAGGAAACAGAAATACAACCTCAAATTCCCAATTGCGAATCCGGCCGTTGGTTCCCGGCTTTTGCAGATATCACGGCAAAAGGAAATACGAAGCAGAAAGGTATCGATGAAATAATAGCCCGTTTCGGCTTCAAGCTGGAAGAGACGATGTCGTTCGGTGACGGCGGTAACGATATCAGTATGTTGCGCCATGCCGCTATCGGTGTAGCCATGGGCAATGCCAAGGAGGAAGTGAAACAGGCGGCAGACTATGTGACTGCTTCCATTGATGACGACGGAATTGCCAAAGCATTGAAACACTTCGGAATAATTTAGCCACCGGAAAGGTACTTCCATATGACCGTAGATACTGACAACAAAGAGTTTCAGGATGCGCTGAACCTCATCCAATATACCCGGCAGTCCGTCTTTCTGACAGGAAAAGCCGGTACGGGTAAATCCACATTCCTACGGCATATCTGTGCCAATACGAAAAAGAAATATGTCGTTCTTGCTCCTACCGGCATTGCCGCAATCAATGCCGGAGGAAGCACGATGCACAGCTTCTTCAAACTTCCTTTTTATCCCATCCTGCCGGACGATCCGAACTTGAGCCTTCAACGCGGACGCATCCATGAGTTTTTCAAGTATGCCAAACCACACCGCAAGCTGCTCGAACAGATCGAACTGGTCATCATCGATGAGATCTCGATGGTACGTGCGGATATCATAGATGCCGTAGACCGCATCCTGCGCGTTTACTCCCGTAATCTGCGCGAGCCGTTCGGCGGGAAACAAATCCTGCTCGTCGGCGATGTATTCCAACTGGAACCGGTCGTAAAAAATGACGAACGGGAAATTCTGAACCGTTTCTATCCCACCCCCTATTTCTTCTCCGCCCGCGTATTCAGCGAGATAGACCTCGTATCCATCGAATTACAGAAAGTATACCGGCAGACCGATCCGGTATTTGTCAGCGTGCTCGACCATATCCGCAATAACACTGCCGGTGCAGCCGATCTGCAACTGCTGAACACACGCTATGGCACGCAGATAGAACAGAACGAGGAAGATATGTACATCACCCTTGCCACCCGGAGAGACAATGTAGACTACATTAATGATAAAAAACTGGCGGAACTTCCCGGTGAACCGGTCACCTTTGAGGGAGAAATCGAAGGAGATTTTCCGGAAAGCAGTTTGCCTACCTCCAAAGATTTGATATTAAAACCGGGTGCACAGATCATTTTCATCAAAAACGATTACGACCGCCGTTGGGTAAACGGAACGATCGGTACCATATCCGGCATCGACGACGAGGACGGCACCATCTATGTAATAACCGACGACGGAAAAGAATGTGATGTAAAACCCGATTCCTGGCGAAACATCCGATACCGGTACAACGAAGAGAAAAAAGAGATTGAAGAGGAAGTGTTGGGCACTTTCACCCAATACCCTATCCGGCTGGCATGGGCCATCACAGTGCACAAAAGTCAGGGACTGACTTTCAGCCGGGTGGTCATCGACTTCACGGGCGGTGTCTTTGCCGGCGGACAAGCCTATGTGGCACTCAGCCGTTGCACCTCACTGGAAGGTATCCAATTGAAGAAACCGATCAACCGCGCCGATATTTTTGTACGGCAGGAAATCGTAAACTTCGCCCAACGTTTCAACAACCGGCAGGCAATAGACAAAGCTTTGAAACAAGCGCAAGCCGATGTACAATATGTAGCGGCTGTCCGTGCATTCGACCGTGGAGATATGGAAGAGTGTCTGGAACAATTTTTCCGTGCCATCCATTCGCGGTATGACATAGAGAAACCCGTGCCCCGGAGATTTATCCGCCGGAAACTGGAAGTAATCAACACACTGCGCGAGCAAAACCGGCAATTGAAAGAACAAATGCGAAGCCAACAGGAGTATCTGAAAAAATACGCCCGCGAATACCTGTTGATGGGAAACGAATGTATCACGCAGGCACACGATGCGCGCGCCGCACTGGCAAACTACGATAAAGCGCTGGAACTTTATCCGGATTATACGGATGCTTGGATCCGGAAAGGAATCACTTTGTTCAACAACAAGGAGTGGTTCGATGCCGAAAATTGCTTCAATACCGCCATACGCATCAGCCCGGCTAATTTCAAAGCTTTTTACAACCGGGGGAAACTCCGTCTGAAAACAGAAGAAACAGAAGGAGCAATCGCCGATCTCGACAAAGCAACTTCACTGAAGCCGGAGCATGCCAAAGCACATGAACTTTTCGGTGACGCCCTGCTGAAAGCCGGTAAGGAGGTAGAAGCCGCTATCCAATGGCGTATCGCCGAAGAACTCAAGAAAGCACTTTCGGAGCGGGGAGGTACGACAAGCGATGGGAATAAGGATGATAAAAAGTAATATATAAATACCTCCGGGACTCCATACCGGATTCCTTTCGGTAAATAATATGAATTTAGAACTTAAATTCATAAGCCACAGACTAATAAATAGAAAACTTTTCATTAGTTTTGCTATCTCAATAACATATTAATCATAAAACCTACAAAATGAAAAAGGGTCTGAAAATTACAGCTATTGCATTGGGAGTACTCCTACTGCTGATGCTTATTCTTCCTTTTGCTTTCCGTGGAAAAATAGAAAGCATTGTAAAAACCGAAGGAAACAAAATGCTCAATGCACAGTTTGATTTCCGTAGTCTCGACATTAGCCTGTTCCGTAACTTCCCCAAAGCATCTATTACACTCAGCGATTTCTGGTTGCGGGGAGTAGGCGAATTTGAAAACGATACACTTGTTCAAGCAGGCGAAGTGGTTGCCGCGATCGATCTTCTGTCACTTTTCGGAGACAGTGGATATGATATCTCCAAAATACAAATCGAAAATACACGCCTGCATGCCATCGTTCTTGCAGACGGACGTCCCAACTGGGATGTGATGAAACCGGACAGCACTTCTACCGATACAGAAGAAGAAGAAACTACGGATGATTCACCTTTTAAAATACAACTCCAACGGTTCGTGATCAAAAACATGAATCTGATTTACGATGACCGACAGGGTAATATGTACGCTGATATCCGTAACCTCAACGCGCTCTGCTCGGGCGATTTAGGCAGTGACCGTACAACCTTGAAACTGGAAGCCGAAACGGAAGCGCTTACTTATAAGATGAGCGGAATTCCTTTCCTCTCTAATGCCAACATCTACACCAAAATGGACGTGGACGCCGATCTGGCAAATAACAAATTTACCCTGAAAGACAATGAGTTCCGGCTGAATGCCATCCAAGCCGGTATCGACGGTTGGGTAGAATTAAAAGATCCCGCCATCGACATGGATCTCAAACTGAACACAAACGAAGTAGGATTCAAAGAAATTCTCTCGCTGATCCCTGCAATCTATGCAAAAGATTTCGACGGACTGAAAACAGACGGTACCGCTACCCTTACTGCCAGTGTGAAAGGCAGCATGGTGGGCGACAGCATCGTTCCGCAGTTTGACATAGCCATGGCTGTGAAAAATGCCATGTTCCGCTATCCCTCCCTTCCGGCAGGGGTAGACCAAATAAACATCCATGCCGAAGTTAAGAATCCGGGTGGCGCCATCGATCTGACTACCGTCAACATCCAGCCGTTTAGTTTCCGGCTTGCCGGTAATCCTTTCAGTCTGACTGCTGATGTAAAAACACCTGTCAGCGATCCGGATTTCCGTGCAGAAGCAAAAGGAGTGCTCAATTTGGGTATGATAAAACAAGTATATCCATTGGATGATATGGAACTGAACGGTACCATCAATGCCGACATGCAGATTGCCGGACGATTGTCATACATCGAAAAAGAGCAGTACGACCGTGTACAGGCTTCAGGCACGATCGGGCTTACCGGTATGAAGTTAAAAATGAAAGACATGCCGGACGTAGATATCCACAAGTCGCTCTTCACCTTTACACCGAAATACCTGCAACTGAGCGAAACAACCGTCAATATCGGTAAAAACGATCTCACTGCCGACAGCCGTTTCGAGAACTACTTAGGTTATGTACTGAAAGGTACCACGCTAAAAGGCACACTCAATATCCGGTCCAATCATCTCAACCTGAATGATTTCATGACAACGACAGCCGACAGCGCCGCACAGGCGGAAACAACACCGGAAGCAACAGCAAGTATCATCGAAGTACCTCGTAACATCGATTTCCAAATGGATGCCAACTTGAAAGAGGTATTGTTCGATAAGATGGCTTTCACAGATATGAATGGAAAACTAATCGTGAAAGACAGTAAAGTAGATATGAAAAATCTGTCCATGAACACAATGGGAGGAAACGTGGTCATGAACGGATACTACTCTACCACCGACGTGGCAAAACCGGAAATGAATGCAGGTTTCAAACTAAATGCCCTGAGTTTTGCACAAGTATACAAAGAATTGGATATGGTACAACAACTTGCACCGATCTTCGAAAATCTGAAAGGAAACTTCTCCGGCAGCATGAAAGTACAAACGGTGCTGGATACCTCCATGAGTCCCGTATTGGAAACCATGCAGGGTAATGGCAGCCTTTCCACAAAAGATCTCAGCTTGAGCGGCGTTAAAGTGATAGACCAGATTGCCGAAGCAGTGAAGAAACCCGATCTGAAGGATATGAAAGTGAAAGACATGACATTGGACTTCACCATTGAAAACGGAAGAGTGGCTACACAACCGTTTGATATCAAACTCGGAGATTATGTCATGAATCTATCCGGCAGTACGGGGTTGGATCAGACAATAGACTATTCCGGTAAAATCAAACTTCCGGCTTCTGCAGGCGACCTTGCCAAGCTGACCACTCTTGACCTGAAAATCGGTGGCTCGTTTACTTCACCTAAAGTATCCATCGATACCAAAAGTATGGCAAATCAGGCAGTAGAAACCGTAGCAGACAAAGCTGTCAGCGAATTAGGAAAGAAACTGGGACTGGACTCTGCGGCCACAGGCAATAAAGAAGAGCTGAAAGAGGCAGTCAAAGAAAAGGCCGCTGAAAAGGCACTGGATTTCTTAAAGAAGAAACTGAAATAACAATAAGTGATTAGTGATTATCAACATCATGCTGCTGAAACTTTACGAAAAGAACAATAATCCACAAGACTTGCAACAGGTAGTGGATATTTTAAATGACGGAGGACTTATTATTTATCCTACCGATACGATGTATGCCATTGGTTGTCACGGACTGAAAGAACGTGCAATCGAACGCATTTGCCGTATCAAGAACATTGATCCGCGAAAAAATAATCTCTCTATCATTTGTTATGATTTGAGCAGTATCAGTGAATATGCGAAAGTAGACAACAACACTTTTAAGCTGATGAAAAGGAACCTCCCCGGACCTTTCACTTTTATTCTGAACGGAACCAACAAACTGCCTAAGATTTTCCGGAATAGAAAAGAGGTAGGTATCCGTATGCCGGACAATCATATCATCCGTGAAATAGCGCGGCTGCTCGATGCGCCTATCATGACAACGACGCTCCCTCACGAGGCAGATGAAGATTTGGAATACATGACCGATCCGGAACTGATCGACGAAAAATTCGGGGAGACGGTAGATCTCGTAATCGATGGAGGAATAGGAGGAATAGAACCGTCAACAATAGTAAGCTGTACGGAAGATACTCCGGAGATTGTCCGTCAGGGAAAGGGGAGGCTTGAGGAGAATTAGGGAATGAAAGATTTAAGAAATTAAGGAATTAAAGAATGAAAGGCTGCGCTATGTGAATGTACTCACCGCGCAGCCTTTCATTCTTTAATTATTAATTATCCATTATTAGGCCCTGCCTTTCATTATTCATTTTCTTAAATCAATGATTCCGGATCCAGATGGTCAGCTTCAATATCCTTGAAGTAACGATACGTTCCTACCTTCAGTTCTACCGTAGCCGCATCGTCACAAACAATAATACCCTTTTCATGCATCTGCAATGCACTGATTGTCCACATCTGAGTGATGGCACCTTCCACTGCATGATACAAGGCACGGGCTTTGTTATGACCATTTACAATAATCATCACTTCTTTGGCAGAAAGCACTGTTCCCACACCCACTGTCAAAGCCGTCTTCGGCACTTTGTTAATATCATTATCAAAGAAGCGCGAGTTAGCGATAATTGTATCCGTAGTCAGCGTTTTCTGACGGGTACGTGAAGACAAGGAAGACCCCGGTTCATTGAAAGCAATATGTCCGTCCGGACCGATTCCTCCCATGAAAAGATCGATACCGCCATAAGACTTGATTTTTTCTTCATAGCGTGCACATTCAGCATCCAGATCAGCGGCATTACCATTCAAGATATTGGTATTTTCCGGTTTGATATCGATATGGCTGAAGAAATTATTCCACATAAAAGAATAATAACTTTCGGGATGTTCTTTCGGCAAACCTACATATTCGTCCATATTGAAAGTAACGACGTTCTCGAAAGAAACGATGCCTTTTTTGTTCAGGTCGATTAAGCCTTTGTACATACCCAAAGGAGAAGAACCGGTAGGACATCCCAAAACGAACGGTTTTTCTGCTGTAGGATTAGCAGCTTTGATTTTAGCAGCAACATAGTGTGCCGCCCACTGAGATACGGACTGATAGTCCGGCTGAATGATTAATCTCATTGTTCTTAATTTTATTAGATTAATAAATAGGTTGATTCAATTATTAATTTCTTGATTATTAATTATCAATTGCCTCCCCTGTCTTTTTTTAAACGTTCGGCCATCGCACGAGCCAGATTTTCACACTGCTCATAGGTAATGTCTTTCATCGCCTGTTTCATCTCTACCGGGTCGCCTACTACCTCAAACTTACTCTTCTCGGCGAATTCCGCCATACGCTTCACTGCGGCACCTGCCCAAGTGAAAGAGCCGAAAAGCCCCAAATAGCGTCCTTTCAACTCGCGGACAAGTATTTTAGAAAGTAAAGACTCGATTTCCGGATAAATCTGATTGCTATAAGTCGGCGAACCGATAATAAGCCCCTTATACTTGAATATATCGGCCAAAATATAAGAAGGATTGCTCTTGCTGACATTATGCATGACAATATTCCGGATACCCTGTGCCGACAGTTCGGCAGCAATGGCTTCTGCCATCTGTTCGGTATTGCCATACATACTTCCATAAGCGATTACCACTCCCTCATCGGCTGCATAGCGGCTTAACTTATCGTAAATACCCACTACCTTCGGGATATTTTCTGTCCATACCGGACCGTGAGTAGAACAGATAACAGAGATAGGCAGCCCGCCTAATTTCTGCAATGCCTTCTGTACAGGGCTTCCATATTTTCCTACAATATTGGAGTAATAACGCACCATTTCATCCCAATAACGATCAGTGTTGATACGAGTATCAAGAAAACCACCGTCTACCGTACCAAAACAACCGAAACCGTCTCCGGAGAAAAGAATTCCGTCCGTTTCATCAAATGTCATCATGGTTTCGGGCCAATGCACCATCGGAGTAAGATAAAAACGAAGTTTATGTTTCCCCAAAGCAAGGAAATCACCGTCTTTCACCAGATACTGCTCACCTGTCACGCCATAGAAACCCTCGATCATTCCAAAAGTCTGTTTATTACCGACAATGACAATATCGGGATAATGCTGTTTTATCAAACGGATAGATCCGGAATGATCCGGCTCCATATGATTTATTATTAAGTAGTTTATAGGACGATCACCTATTACTTTCTTTATTTTATGAAGAAATACTTCAAAATAACAGATGTCTACCGTATCAACCAAAGCCACCATTTCATCATCAATCAGATAAGAGTTATACGAAACCCCATATGGTAACGGCCACATCCCCTCAAAAAGATGTTTGTTACGATCATTCACTCCCACATAGTGGACATTTCCTTTTATTCTTGTCTTCTGTTCCATCTTATTATTATTAAATTAGTGATTAGCGGTTAGCGACAGGTAATTAGCAAGCCGGTCAAATATCTTTCGGCGTCGGTCACTTATCACTAACCGCTAATCATTCATTGCCAAACATCAATTTATTGTCCGGCAAATATACCTTTTTTTTCTGAAAATTTATACATCCTCCCTTGATATGCCCCCCTTTCTTTCATTCTTTTTTGAACACGGGCGGTAAATTCATAATTTTTTAATCCCCAGTCGGGAGCTATCAGTAATTCACGGGGAGATTGGGATACAAAGCGCTCCGGCACAATATCCGGTCGTAAGTGTTCGATATAATCTATTACGAGCTCGATATATTCATTCACATCATTAAAAAGATGAAAACCAGCGGGATTCTGCTCATATTCATAAGCCATACGGGTGCCACGAATCAATTGAAGCTGATGCATTTTCAAGGTGGTAAGCGGCAATTCGGAAAGTACTCCGGCTTGCGATACCATGTCGTCGTGAGACTCTCCCGGAAGCCCGAGAATAACATGTCCGCCAGTCAGAATGCCTCTGGCAGCCGTGCGTTGCACTGTTTCCACCGTATCCGTATAGGTATGCCCCCGGTTGATACGTTTCAGTGTTTCATCACAAGTTGTCTCGATTCCATATTCCACTAAAAGAAATGTCTGCCGGTTAAGGTTTTCAAGATACTGGAGAAGTTCATCCGGCATACAATCCGGCCGGGTACCGATCACAAGTCCGACAACGTCGTCAACGCTCAACGCTTCTTCATATTTTCGTTTCAGGCTCTCCAGCCCGGCATAAGTATTAGTATAAGCCTGGAAATAAGCGAGGTATTTCATCTCAGGATATTTATGGGCAAAGAAACGTTTTCCCTCTTCCAACTGTACCTTAATCGTTTTCTCTGTCCGGCAATATTCCGGATTAAAAGTCTGGTTATTGCAATAAGTACATCCCCCCTGCCCTTTAGTACCGTCACGATTAGGACAGGTAAAACCTGCATTCAGAGATATCTTCTGTACCTTATAAGGGAAATAACGCTTCAGAAATAGCGGAAATTCATTATATAAAAATTGTTGAGCCATGCTGTTCCTTCTTTATGAGGAACAAACATAAGAAAATCCGGGGAGACGAAAAAGAAAAAAACGAAACTTTACTGTTTATAGTGCCAATCTTGTCTTCAACAATTTATAACCGGAAAGACTCACTCTCAACTTATCACCATTCTTCAGCAACAGCCTGTAACTCTCCTTGCCGAAAAGTTCTACCCGAGAGATTTGCGTTACATTTACAATAGTCGAACGGTGTATACGCACAAATCCGGCCGCCGACAAATGAGTTTCCAGATATTTCATAGTAAGCTCTTTTACGTACTGCCCTTCAGGAGTAACCAGAGTAACATAATCTCCACACGCCTGCACATAAAGCAAATCTTCCGTATTTATTAAATGAATGCGTGTTCCATCTTTTACCGTAATACGGTTCAGAAACTCTTCCACCGGTTGTTCTGTCTCTTCGACATTATTTTCTTTGACCGGTTCCTCTTCTTCCGGCATCACCTCCTCTTTAGAAAGGGATTGTCCTGCCTGCAAAGCCAACAATCTATACCACATCATTATCACTATCCAGCACAAAATGCCGGATAAACCCCTGAAAGGAGCGGTTACCACAAAGGGAGCATAGGCAGTTGTTCCTATAAGCTCAATCCACTCCTGCATAGCAAACCCGCCGGCCAGCCAAAACAGTATAGCCAATACCGATACGACAATCTCCGTCTGTACCGACGATACAATGCCGATAGCAAACCATGACAAATATGCCAAACCGCAAAACAGTACGACAGAAACCGTACCATCTGTCAATGCCGGCCATAAACCGGCACCTGCATAAGTCATCAACAAACCGGTATATATCCCTATCGCGGCCGCTACCAATAATAAAACAGATATCCACCGCCGGGAAGAATCCATAATCGGATGTGCTTGCATTTTATTTAATTAACCTTTAATTTCTACTCCTCCAAAAGAAACATTCCCAATAACTACCAGTCTACGACTCTGATCGATATTCACCCCCGGCACACGTTTATCCTCACAACCGCCCAAGAAAGCATTGGCCTGCAAATCTACCCGCCAATCCAACGGAACATATATCTCCACACCTCCGAAATTACACTCTACATCAATATACGTCTCACCCTGTTCGATGTTCGTGCGCCGTAAATCAAGCACGGTCCCCCCAAAACTGTTACGGATTTCCGCACCTTTAAAGACCTCATCGAGCACTACTTGCTTCACACCGCCAAACACATTGTCCGAACGCACAAAGCCATCACCGGAATGATGTTGCCGGGTAGTGAAATCTGTTTCACTCTGTATCTTCCTTTCTCTTTTTCTGCACTGCGGACGATAAAAAAAGGCGATTCCCACACATACCAACAACACAGGCCAAAGCACAGCGCTCACATTCGCCGGCCCCCACGGCAACCATCCGAGTCGCGGCAAAATGAAACAAAGTCCGATAGCGAACAAAACCACGCCCGTAAATGCCTGTCTGCGCAGGAAAGAATAAGCTCCCAAAACGACCAAAAGCATCGGCCAGGATACAATAATATGAAATATCCTATTGGGGAAAATTCCCAAATTACGTCCCAACAATAAAACACCACATGCTATAAGAATAGTAGCCATTAATTGCCTTCCCGTGAAACCCGAAGGCGTAGCAGATTTCTTTTCCATAATTCTCTTAATTTATAAATTCGATGATACGTTCGATTTGATTACAGGACAAAGATACGCTGTTCAACCTCCAAAAGAAAGGTTTTTCCGACCAAATACGATACAAAATCGATGAATACCGGACTGAGCCCCGTTAAAAAGAGAGACAATAATTATTTAATCAGCAAGTACCAATTTTTTCCTTAATAAAAAAGAGATCGGATCCGAAGAGCAGATCACGGTATAACTACCTAATAATCAACAAGCAAACCAAATATATAGTTCCCTATATAAAATTATACACTTTACATTGCGTTAAATACATACTTTTACTTCATAAAAATATAAACTCCTGCATACACAAAGTATATACTTCTACAAATAGAGATATAAGTGCGTTAAATATCCCGTTAACAATGTTAATTCAAGAAGGATGATCATAAGAACTCTATAAAAGAGTTTCCTTTTTTTGAGGTATTTCAGTTTATTACTAACTTTGCAGACATAAGAAGTTCAAAAACAAGAAAGAATGAAAAAGATAACCCTGTCTCTCCTGCTCTGTCTCATTTGTCTGAGTGGTATGGCGCAAAGTAGTAAAAAGTTAGACCTGAAAGATATAACTTCCGGAAAATACCGTGCGGAAAATATTCGTAACGTAGTGCCGATGCCCGACGGAGAGCATTATACACAAATGAATGAAGAAGGTACGCAAATCACCAAATACTCTTTCAAAACAGGAGAACCGGTAGAAGTCATCTTCGATGTAACCAAAGCCCGGGAATGTGATTTCAAGAATTTCGATGGTTACCAGTTTTCACCGGACGGGGAAAAGCTGCTTATCGCAACCGAGACAACGCCCATTTACCGGCGTTCATATACAGCCGTACATTATTTATACCCCTTGAAACGTAATGAGAAAGGAGTGACGACAAACAACATTATTGAACGGCTTTCTGACGGGGGACCTCAACAAGCCCCCGTCTTCTCACCGGACGGTACCATGATCGCTTTCGTACGCGACAATAATATCTTCCTGGTAAAAACCCTTTATGGCAACAGCGAAAGCCAAGTGACGGAAGACGGCAAACCCAATGCAGTGCTCAACGGTATTCCCGACTGGGTATACGAAGAGGAGTTCGGCTTTAATCAAGCCTTAGAATTCAGTGCAGACAATTCTATGCTTGCTTTCATCCGCTTCGATGAAACGGAAGTACCTCAGTATCAATTTCCCCTATTTGCCGGTGAGGCACCACGTATCAATGTATTAGAAGACTATCCGGGAGAATATGCATATAAATATCCGAAAGCCGGATACTCTAACTCCAAAGTAGAAGTGCGCACGTTCGATATCAAATCGAAAGTTACCCGTACAGTGAAGTTACCATTGGATGCCGATGGATATATCCCGCGTATCCGTTTTACAAAAGATGCCAACAAACTGGCCATAATGACATTAAATCGCCACCAGAACCGTTTTGATATGTACTTTGCCGATCCGCGTTCAACGGTCTGCAAATTGGTATTACGCGACGAATCACCTTATTACATTAATGAGAATGTATTCGACAATATTCAATTTTATCCCGAAAACTTCAGTTTTCTGAGTGATAAAGACGGATATACCCACCTTTACTGGTATAGCATGGGAGGCAATCTGATAAAACAAGTTACCAAAGGCAATTATGAAGTAAAATCATTCTTAGGATATGATGAGGCGGACGGCAGTCTCTACTTTATAAGCAATGAAGAGAGCCCGATGCAACAGGCCGTGTATAAAATAGACCGCAAAGGAAAAAAAACAAAACTATCCCAAAAAGCCGGTATGAACAGTGCATTGTTCAGCCCGACTATGAAATATTACATCAATACATATACCAATCTCGATACACCGGCAGTCATCACCCTCAATGACAACGAAGGGAAACCTTTGAAAACATTGGTTACCAACGATGCATTGAAACAAAAATTAGCACAGATCGCTCTACCGAAAAAAGAATTCTTCAAATTTAAAACAACGGAAGGAGTAGAATTGAACGGCTGGATGATGAAACCGGCAGACTTTTCGGCATCTAAGAAATATCCGGTGTTGATGTATCAGTACAGTGGACCGGGCTCACAACAGGTTTTGGATAACTTCAATGTAAGTTGGGAAACCTATATGGCCAGTTTGGGTTACATCGTCGCTTGTGTTGACGGACGCGGAACAGGCGGTCGCGGGGCAGAGTTCCAAAAAAACACTTACCTGAACCTCGGAGTAAAAGAAGCCAAAGACCAAGTGGAAACCGCCAAATATTTAGGAACATTGCCCTATGTAGATAAAGGACGTATCGGAATCTGGGGATGGAGTTATGGCGGATACATGACAATTATGAGTATGAGTGAAGGTACGCCGGTTTTCAAAGCAGGTGTAGCAGTAGCCGCCCCTACGGACTGGAGATTTTATGATACGATCTACACGGAACGCTTTATGCGTACTCCCAAAGAAAATGCCGAAGGATATAAAGCCGCATCCGCCTTTACACGGGCAAACAAACTCCATGGCAACCTTTTGCTCGTACATGGAATGGCTGACGATAATGTACACTTCCAGAACTGTGCCGAATATGCCGAACATCTTGTTCAACTGGACAAACAATTCGATATGCAAGTTTATACCAACCGTAATCATGGAATTTATGGTGGTAATACCCGTCAGCATCTATACACGAGATTAACCAATTTCTTTTTAAAGAACCTTTAAAGAGTTATGATTTATGAATGATGATTTATGGATTATACAGAAGTGCTATCCATAAATCATCATTCATAGCCCATAATTCATAAATCATAATTCAAATGAGAAAGCCTGAGTGGCTGAAGATCAGCATTGGCGCCAATGAACGCTACACGGAGACTAAACGTATCGTAGAGAACCATTGCCTGCATACGATTTGTAGCAGTGGACGCTGTCCTAATATGGGAGAGTGCTGGGGAAAAGGAACCGCAACTTTTATGATAGGAGGCGATATCTGTA
This sequence comes from Bacteroides sp. CAG:189, assembly GCF_000432295.1. Classification (NCBI taxonomy): domain Bacteria; kingdom Pseudomonadati; phylum Bacteroidota; class Bacteroidia; order Bacteroidales; family Bacteroidaceae; genus Bacteroides; species Bacteroides sp. CAG:189. The sequence continues at coordinate 48,327 of NZ_HF991126.1, read as the reverse complement.
CCCGTAGTTGCAAATTTTGCAATACGCAAACCGGTCGCCCCCTTCCATTGGATGCTGACGAACCGACTCATGTAGCAGAATCCATAGCCTTGATGAAACTTTCTCATGCAGTAGTCACTTCAGTAGACCGGGACGACCTTCCGGATTTAGGAGCAGGACACTGGGCGCGTACCATCACTGAAATAAAAAGGATAAACCCGGATACTACCATTGAGGTGTTGATACCCGATTTTCAAGGACGAATGGAATTGGTAGACAAGATTATCGCCGCAAATCCGGAAATCATATCACACAACATGGAGACCGTACGCCGCATCAGCCCATTGGTGCGAAGCGCAGCCGACTATGAAACCAGTCTCCAAGTAATTCGTCGGATAGCCGAAAGCGGTATTACCGCCAAAAGCGGCATCATGGTCGGACTGGGAGAAACCCCATCGGAAGTGGAAGAACTGATGGATGATCTTCTGGCAACAGGATGCAGCATACTCACTATCGGACAATACCTGCAACCTACTCGCCGACACTATCCGGTAGAGGAATACGTTACTCCTGAACAATTTGCCCAATACAAACAGACCGGACTCGAGAAAGGTTTCGAACAAGTAGAGAGCGCCCCGCTCGTACGCTCATCTTATCACGCAGAAAAACATATTAAGAAATGATCTAAACATAAATACCCCCTTGTTTGTTTTATAGGAAACAGGCAAAATGTACACTAAAATGAATCATAAAGGAATATTATCTTCCGCATTTAATATGTCATTGGGATACCTCCCCGTTATTATCTCCATTATATTATGTGAATTTATAACGCAAGACACAGCAATCTATATCGGAACCGGTATCGGAATGCTATACTCATACTATTCAATGCACCGTAAAGGTGTACGGATTCCTAATTTTATTCTTTACATTTCGACATTTATGCTGATGTTACTCACATTGGCCGCCCTTATCCCGGGAGATTATGTCCCCCCCGGAGCACTTCCGCTTACATTAGAGGTCAGCATACTCATCCCTATGTTAAGCCTTTACCTGCATAAAAAAAGATTCATCAACTATTTCCTGAAAAAGAAAGATATCTGCAGCAAACGAATGTTTGCTCAAGGTGCGGAATCAGCTATCGTATCGGCACACATCATACTGATATTGGGATTTTTGCATTTTATCATCATCAGTCTGGCCATATTTTTCTCTCATCCGATGGGAAAGACGACAGGATGGGTCATATTCAACCTCATGCCTCCCGCTATTTTCATTTTATGTATCATCTTCAATCAGATAGGCATCCATTATTTTAATAAATTAATGGCTCACACGGAATATGTACCTATTGTCAACACTCAGGGAGATGTCATCGGAAAGACGATGGCGATGGAAGCCCTTAATTACAAAAACACCTATATCAACCCGGTAATCCGTATCGCTGTAGCCTCACACGGCATGCTTTTCTTATGTAACCGTCCGCAAACAGCCATTCTGGATAAAGGAAAAACAGATATACCGATGGAATGTTATCTTAGCTACGGAGAATCACTTGCGGAAGGATGTCGAAGAATATTACGCAATACTTTCCCAAAAGCCGATGGACTGAAACCTACTTTCAGCATCATGTATCACTTTGAAAACTCAGTAACCAACCGCCTTGTCTATCTTTTTGTTCTGGACGTAGAAGATGATTCCATCCTTTGTGACCCACGTTTCAAAGGGGGAAAACTCTGGCAATTTCAACAGGTAGAACAAAACTTGGGACACAAGTTCTTCAGCGAATGTTTTGAAGAAGAATACGAACACCTGAAAAACGTTATTGGTATAAGAGAAAAATACAGGGAATTTTAGAAAGCTCGGGAAGATGCCCTTTCCACTCTTTCACCGTCCGGGTTCGGATATACTCTCCTTCACAGGTGATATTGGCAGCAATACAGAGCCGCGTCTGCGGACGGCAATTGTTCAAAATATCCTCTACCATCTTATTATTACGATAAGGTGTCTCAATGAAAAGCTGCGTCTGATGCTCGGAATATACACGCTGTTCCAATAACTTAATTTTCTTTGCACGTTCTCCCGGTTCAATAGGCAAGTAACCGTGAAAGGCAAAACTCTGTCCGTTAAATCCGGAAGCCATTACAGAAAGTATAATAGAGGAAGGCCCCACCAGCGGAACTACACGCAGCCCCTTACGCTGGGCAATCGCTACGACATCTGCTCCGGGATCGGCAACGGCCGGACAACCGGCTTCCGAAATCACTCCCATAGAAGCTCCTCCCGCCAATGGTTTTAAATATCCGGAAATATCTTCAGGAGAAGTATGCTTGTTTAATGTATAAAAAGCCAGGGCATCGATATCGATCTCACGGTCTACCTTCTTTAAAAAACGACGGGCCGAACGGACATCCTCAACAATAAAATGGCGGATATTCAAAATAACTTCTTTATTATAGGACGGCAATACGGATTCGATAGCGGTATCTCCCAAAGTCACGGGAATAAGATAAAGAGCTGTTTCCATAAAAATAATTGATTAATGTGCCAATGTGCCAATTTAATAATATGCCAATATACTAATGTGCCAATGTGCCAATTGGCTGCGCTATAAAACAAGACGGAATGTGTCAATTAAATAATAATTTGCTGATGTTTCCAATTGGTGAATTTCTTCATTCTTTCATTTTTTCATTCTCCAATTGGCACATTGGCACATTATTAAATTGGCACATTATTTATAACCGGATTCTTGTAACATATGATGATAATCGGTCATCTGCAACAAATCCTGCAAGCTGACATCTTTATGGTGTTTCATATAAGAAGATACAATGCGTGTCCCCATCCAGGTTCCAATCAATGCCGGTGCATTCTCACCGAAGAAGGCGGTAAACGGTGCCGGCTTCATATACTTGCGCACAATCATCGGATCGCGGACGTAGAGATGTTTATTCTTCAACATATACTCCCACACATTCTTTTCATTCTCGCTGCACCATGCTTCTTCTTTCTCTGCATATCCCATCGCTTCGCCCGGAGAGCGATACCCTAATAGCATCTGGACAGCATAATTTATCTTTCCCGAATGCAACATCATATCGAGCAGGCAAGTCCCTTCCTGAAACGGAAAAACATACTTACTCATCAGATAAAACACCAAACAATCGGGAACAATACGATCGGGACGCATAGAACGGCACTGATAGTCGTAATAAAAACGCTTGTACAAAGCATAATCTTCTCCCATGTACTTATCCAAGCTAATGCCCAGCAACGTATCGGACAAGACTATCGACTCATTAAATGCGGATACTTGCGAATAAACAAGAGGTATTTTTATCTCAAGAACCTCTTTTTTCAATTTCTTGAAACCTTTCGTCAAGCCTTTTTCCACTTCGTCCAGATTAGGGAAACGTGTCTCCACATCGGCCATCAGACGAAGCAAGGTAGTATCCGAATAAAATGTCTTAAGTTTCTGAGAAATGGTATCGTCACTCACTTGTCCTAACCCAAGCACCTCTTCAATCAGAATCTTGGTAGGTTGACGATATTCCATGTTCATCTTTTGCAGAGCAGAAAAGCTATTGGAACGAACATATTCGTTCAACAACTGATCATACCGAACAACGGAAATCCCCTTCTCTTCATTATGCAACAACCTGTTCTCTCCCGTACCCATCCGACAGGCAACGGCGAGCATGCATAATATAATAAGGAGAAGAGGATTCCGCAGTTTCATAATTATTATCCGTAAATGATGTTTCCGTCTTCATCTTTGTACTCATCGAGGCCTTTCTCATAAGTAGCCATAGCACGAAGACTCATACCGACACTCGAAAAACCGCCATCGTGGTAGAGGTTCTGCATCGTTACCTTGCGGGTAAGATCAGAGAACATCACAATACAATAATCGGCACACTCGTCAGCAGTAGCATTTCCCAGCGGAGACATACGGTTTGCAAAATCGAAAAGCTTATCCATCCCCTTCACACCCGATCCGGCAGTAGTGAATGTGGGCGATTGAGAAATCGTATTCACACGTACACTATGCTCGCGTCCGTAAATATATCCAAAACTACGGGCAATAGACTCCAACAGAGCTTTGGCATCTGCCATATCGTTATAACCGTAGAATGTACGTTGTGCGGCTACATAACTCAAAGCAACAATCGATCCGTAATCTGCAATCGCATTCAGTTTTTTGGCAGCCTGAATCATTTTATGGAAAGAAACAGCAGAGATATCCAATGTTTTCTCCAACATTCCGTAATCAAGGTCGTCATACGTACGTTTCTTACGCACATTAGGAGACATCCCGATCGAATGAAGAACAAAATCGATCTGACCATGCAATACATCCATAGATGTCTTGAACACATTCTCCAAATCTTCCACATTGGTAGCATCGGCAGGGATTATTTCGCAATTCAGTTTCTCGGCCAGAGCATTTACTTCACCCATACGTATGGCCATGGGCGTATTTGATAATGTAATAGTTGCACCTTCTTCTACGGCTTTCTCCGCTACTTTCCAGGCAATAGACTGGTCGTTCAGGGCACCGAAGATAATACCTCTTTTTCCTTTCAACAAATTGTAACTCATACCTTTTAAAATAGTTAAATTAGGTTGCAAAGATAGGAACTTTCTGCATAAAAACACGAGAAGTGTGCAAAGAAAAGACTAAAATGACAAAAAATCCACCTAAACCAACAGTTTATACACATCTAAGGGAATTTTCACGTCTATATTTGCATCAGATAATTAAGAGGTTTTTTCATAATATTTATTTAAGGTTAGAATTAGGTTAACATGAATCATTATTATCCCTTCCGGTAGATGGCTCGGGAGAGTAATCTGCCAAAGGATAATAAATCTCTTTATTTATCGGAAGTAAATAACCCTTTAGTATTAATCCATAGAAACATAATTTTAAATGAACACATTAACGAAAAAACTCCTGTTGCTAACGGCGATATGCCTGCCTTTCCTTTCCGGGAATCGAATATGCGCTCAGGAAGAAAATTTAATAGACAACAGTATTTATAACGATCTTCCATTCGAAATGCCCGTTGTAGAGCAACCTACTTTCCCCGACTATGAGGTGAACATTGTTGCATACGGTGCCAAAAATGATGGAAAGTTTCTCAACACGGAAGCAATCAACAATGCCATAAAAGCAGTAAATGCCAAAGGCGGAGGAAAAGTAATTATTCCGGAAGGATTGTGGCTGACCGGCCCTATCGTACTCTTGAGCAATGTAAACTTATATACAGAGCGTAATGCACTGATTCTTTTCACCGATGATTTCGAAGCCTATCCTATTATAAATACTTCATTTGAAGGCTTGGAAACCCGTCGTTGCCAATCGCCGATCTCAGCACGCAATGCGGAGAATATCGCAATCACAGGTTATGGCACATTCGATGGTGCGGGGGATAGCTGGAGACCGGTAAAAAAAGACAAACTGACTGCTTCCCAATGGGGTAAACTTGTAAAATCGGGGGGGGTAACCGATTCAGCAGGGAAAATATGGTATCCCACAGCCGGCGCTCTGAAAGGTGCATTGGCATGTAAAGACTTTAATGTCCCCGAAGGCATCAATACCGATGAAGAATGGAATGAAATCCGTCCATGGCTCCGTCCCGTACTGCTCAATATCGTAAAAAGTAAAAAGGTGCTGTTGGAAGGAGTGACATTCAAGAACTCCCCCAGTTGGTGTCTGCACCCGCTTTCATGCGAACATATTACCGTAAACAATGTAAAGGTATTCAACCCTTGGTATTCTCAAAACGGAGATGCGCTGGATTTGGAATCATGTAAAAACGCACTGATTATCAACAGCCTGTTTGATGCCGGAGACGATGCGATTTGTATCAAGTCGGGAAAAGACGCTGACGGCCGCCGCCGTGGAGAACCTTGCCAGAACGTATTGGTCAAAAACAACATAGTATTGCACGGACACGGTGGCTTCGTTGTAGGAAGTGAAATGTCCGGTGGTGTAAAAAACATCTATGTGACCGATTGTACCTTTATGGGAACCGATGTCGGCTTACGCTTTAAAAGTACTCGCGGGCGTGGTGGCGTGGTAGAAGGTATTTATATCAACAACATCAACATGATCAATATCCCGAACGAACCGTTATTGTTCGACCTGTTCTACGGCGGTAAAGGTCCGGGTGAAGAGACTGAAGAAGAGCGTGCTGCCAATACCAAAACCGATGTTCCTCCTGTGACAGAAGAGACTCCGGCATTCAGAGACATTCACATCTCGAATGTTTATTGCAAAGGTTCCGGACGCGCCATGTTCTTCAATGGATTGCCGGAAATGCCTATCCGGAATGTAACTGTAAAGAATGTAGTCATTACCGAGGCTGCTGAAGGTGCCGTCATCAGCCAGGCCGAAGATGTGCAATTGGAAAACATCCGTATCGAAACGAAGAAGAAAGGCGGACATACACTCCAAATGAAGAACGCTAAAAAGATCAAAGTTGACGGTAAGACCTATAAAGAGGCAGATGCCAAAGGGACGAATCTGAACTTCAAATAAACCACATTTTCATATTATAACAGCAAAGCAGGCAGTCCTTTGATCATTATTGACAGGACTGTCTGCTTTTTTTAGATTACATTTGCGGAGAAATAAACAAGAAAGAATATTTACTCATCATAAAACAATAGAGAAAGATATGAAAAGAAACCTTTTTATCCCCCTGTTTTTCCTTTGCTCATGCCCGTTAGCGACACTGGCACAGGCAAATGAAAAGACGCTTACTGTAGAAGTCAGCAATCCTTGGAACCGGGCAAAAAGCGATGAACCCGTAGTTATCAAGTTGAATGAACTCAATGCCGGATTCCGTATCAAATCCGCTACCGTTATGGACGGCAATACGGAAATCCCTTCACAACTCGACGACCTGAACGGAGATCGCCGCGCAGACGAACTGGCATTTGTCATCAACCTGCCCGCTCAAGGAAAGAAAACGCTAAAAATCAATCTGTCATCGGAGAAAAGTGATAAAAAATACGAGCCCCGAGTATATGCAGAGATGTTAGTAAGCGACAAAAAGGGGAAACATGTACCGGTACATTCGGTCACCATCCCCGGCAATGTCAACATCTACAACCAAATGCATCATCACGGCCCGGCTTTCGAATCGGAACTGGTGGCCTACCGTCTCTATTTCGATCATAAGCAGACAGTAGATATCTACGGAAAATTCAATAAGGGTTTTGAAATCAAAGAGTCACAGTTCTATCCTACCGACGAACAACTGGCACGCGGTTTCGGTGACGATGTATTGCGTGTAAGCGGCAGTTGTGGTGTGGGTGCACTAAAAGGCTGGAACGGCAAGAAAGCTATGCACATAGAACCGGTAAGTACATTGACAGAGAGTATCATTGCTTATGGACCTGTCCGCACTATCGCAGAAATCAAAGTAACCGATTGGGAGTATCAAGGTTCGGAACTGAATATGACCACCCGCTATACACTTTATGCCGGACATCGCGACTTACAAATAGAAGCATTCTTCGAGGAACCGCTCAACAATGAAATCTTCTGTACCGGTATACAGGACATTAAAGGATCGGTTTCTTATTCTGATCATAAAGGACTTATCGGCTGCTGGGGGACAGACTGGCCGGTGAACGATACGGTAAAATATGCCAAAGAAACCGTAGGGCTCGCAACCTGTATTCCTCAAAAATATGTAGTAGCAGAAGTGAAAGACAAGCCCAATTATCTCTATACGCTGACAGCCAAAGGAGACAACTATTTTTCTTATCATACCACATTTACTTCGATGAAGGAAACTTTCGGCTATAAAACACCGGAAGCATGGTTTGCCTATATACGTGAGTGGAAAGAAGGACTGGAACATCCTATTGTCGTTACAATCAAGCAATAAAACAATTTATCCACCCTATTAGACAATTATTACCCATCGCGGGAGGATATGCTTCGTAATTTTGTGCAATAAATAGAATAAAAACATATTGTACAACTTAAAAATTATTATTATGAAGAAACAATTACTTCTCGTGATGGCTTTCGTAGCCGCAACTTTTACAGTTAATGCACAGACTTATGCAGTCCAGGAAAGTGACGTAATTACAAGCGAAACAGAAATTACCTCCGTTGATGGCGTTAAACTTACATTCGGTAACGACACCTATGCAATGAAAACAAGTAGTGATATTGACGGGGGAGCTTTATATGTAGCTTATGCATCCGGAAAAGCAAATCCGGTAGATGGAGCAGGCCTGGCTTTTGACAAAGCAGGTGCCGAAGTCCCTACAATTGGTACACTTTATAATCTCGCTGTTACTAAAGATGGTACAATGGAGATTGCTGTTGTGTTAAATGCTAACAAAAAATTCTATGTTTTAGAAGATGGAGTAGCTATGGAAGGGTATGATGGCATAACTGTCGTAGATAAATATTATGGAACTTATAGTTTTCCCGTAAAAGCAGGTAAAACCTATACTACATTCTGTACAGGTTCTAAACTGGGATTCTTTGGTTTCACGTTTACTCCGGAAGGCGGCGCTACCGGTATCACTGATTCTGCTGTCAACAAAGAAGTGGTAGCTACCGAATACTACAACGTAGTAGGTATGAGATTGAATGAACCCGCTAAAGGTTTGAACATCATAAAAAGAATAATGAGTGACGGTTCAGTAGAAACAACCAAAGCTTGTATCGAATAACATTCGTTAAAGCAATACAGTTAGTTATACGAAGGCCCTACTCTATCATGAGCAGGGCCTTCTTTTATTACAATTATTACACAACAATGCACAATAAATACACCAAAGCAATCGATTATTCACCTCCGGTTTCACCCGGAACATCTATATTTGCAATCAGGAATTCGATAACATACTAATAATAAAAAACAATCCATGAAAAAATTAGCACAGACCTTAGGCCTTTGCCTATTTATGACCCTCTCCGCTACGGCACAAAAGAACTACGTATCCGAAGTTTGGGTTGCAGATCAAGGAAACGGAACCTACAAGAACCCGATTCTTTATGCAGATTATTCCGATCCGGATGCTTGTCGCGTAGGAGACGACTTCTACATGACTTCATCCAGTTTCAACTGCTTGCCCGGTTTGCAGATTCTCCATTCCAAAGACTTAGTCAACTGGACGATCATCGGTGCTGCCGTTCCCTACGCCCTCTCTCCTATCGAAACTCCCGAACGCCCAGAACATGGCAATCGCGTGTGGGCACCGGCCATCCGTCATCATAACGGAGAGTTCTACATCTTCTGGGGAGATCCCGATCAAGGCGCATTCATGGTGAAAGCACGTGATCCGAAAGGTCCCTGGTCAGAGCCTGTACTCGTAAAACCGGGAAAAGGTATTATCGACACATGCCCTTTATGGGATGAAGACGGTAAAGTATACCTCGTGCATGCCTATGCAGGCAGCCGTGCCGGACTCAAAAGCGTTATCTCTATCTGCGAACTGAATTCAGACGCAACAAAAGCCATCACACAATCCAGAATCATATTCGACGGACACGAAGCCCACGAAACCTGTGAAGGCCCCAAATTCTACAAACGCGGTGAATATTATTATATTTTTCACCCGGCAGGCGGAGTGCCTACAGGTTGGCAAGTAGTGCTGCGGTCAAAGAATGTTTACGGTCCTTATGAGTGGAAAACCGTTTTAGCTCAAGGAAATACCCCGGTCAACGGACCTCACCAGGGAGCATGGGTTGATACTCCGACCGGTGAAGATTGGTTTATGCACTTCCAGGATGTAGGAGCATACGGCCGCATCGTACACTTGCAACCGATGAAATGGGTGAATGACTGGCCCGTTATCGGCATCGATAAAGACGGAGACGGCTGTGGCGAACCGGTATTAACATATAAAAAGCCCAATGTAGGAAAAACTTATCCTATCTGTACTCCGCAAGAAAGTGACGAATTCGATGGATATACCCTCTCTCCGCAGTGGCAATGGCATGCCAATATCAATGAGAAATGGGCTTATTACGCAGGCGATCACAGCTATGTACGCCTTTACTCTTACCCGGTAGTAAAAGAATATAAGAATCTTTGGGATGTAGCCAACGTTTTACTCCAAAAGACTCCATCCGATAACTTTACGGCCACTATGAAGTTAACTTTCAAACCGACCACCAAATACAAAGGCGAACGTACCGGGCTTGTAGTAATGGGCATGGATTATGCCGGCCTAATCCTTGAAAATACAGACAAAGGATTAGTACTTTCACAAGTAAGCTGCAAAAAGGCAGATAAAGGAACGCCGGAAACAGTAAACGAAGCAATCGACCTGAAAGACAGTACGGTGTACCTGAAAGTAAAATTCAGCAGTGACGGCAAAAAGCTCGGTAAGAGTGAAGGCGGACACGATCTGCTGGTAATGTGCGATTTCAGTTATAGCCTTGATGGCAAAAAGTTCCAAAAGTTAGGTAAACCGTTCCAAGCCAAAGAAGGAAAATGGATCGGAACCAAAGTAGGAATGTTCTGTACTCGTCCTGCCTTAGTTACCAATGATGGTGGATGGGCTGATGTCGACTGGTTCCGTATAACAAAGAAATAATCTAAAAGAGAGTTTACAGTACTCTTTCTAATAAGTTTCAGCCAACAAATTCGTGCCCCTGCAAAAGAAAACTATTGCAGGGGCATATTTGTTTTTCTACATTTGCAGAACATTTATAAAAACAGAAAACAATGAAAAAGCTCGTTATCTTCGATTTGGACGGAACATTGCTAAATACAATTGCCGATTTGGCCAATAGTACGAACTACGCCCTGAAAGTATTGGGATACCCCATCCATGAACCTGATAAATATAATTTCATGGTGGGCAACGGCATCAACAAGCTTTTTGAACGTGCGCTCCCCGACGGAGAGAAAACAGAAGAGAATGTACTCCGTGTCCGCCAAGAGTTTGTGCCTTATTACGACCAGCATAATGCGGATAAAAGCCGCCCGTATCCCGGAGTTACGGAATTATTGGAAACATTGCAAACAGCCGGTATGCAATTGGCAGTTGCCTCTAATAAATATCAGGCAGCTACGGAAAAACTGATCGCCCACTACTTTCCGAATATCAAGTTCACTGCCGTATTCGGTCAACGCGAAGGCATACCGGTGAAACCGGATCCGATCATAGTGAAAGAGATATTACAAATAGCTAAAGTACAAGAAGAAGAGACCCTCTACGTAGGAGACTCAGGAGTAGATATGCAGACTGCAATCAATGCAGGCGTGACATCCTGCGGTGTTACTTGGGGATTTCGCCCACGTACCGAATTGGAAAGTTTCCATCCGGATCATATCGTAGATAATGCAGAAGAGATAAAGCTGCTCTGTCGCTAAAACTCTTATCCATTGTCATTAAAACACTTATTCTTTTTAATCGTTTCACAATCATGAGACGCTCGTTTCACAACTGTGTGACGCTCGTCGCTCAACCGTGAGACGAGTGTCTCATGATTGTGAAACGATTAAAACTTCTCCAGCATTCCTATTTCTTGCAACCATTCTTCCGCCAATACAGGCCATCGAGCGGTCGTTCCCGGATTATTGCGCAAAGCAATACTATGCCCTCCCTCCGGAAAGATATGTAAAGTAGATTTCTTCACATCAGCACGTTTCAACGCCGTATAATAAAGAATACTATTAAGCGAAGAAACGGAACCGTCATTGGTAGCATGAACAATAAAAGCAGGAGGCGTATGCTTCGTCACCCGTTCATCACAAGAAAATTGATGCAATAGCTTCACCGGCGGATTCTTACCCAACAGGTTATCCCGACTTCCTCTATGCGCCACTTCTCCCATTGAAATCACCGGAGAAATAAGTATCGTAAAATCCGGACGGAAAGATTCCCTGTCCAGCGTATCGCCTCCACACCCCCAGTCTTCAGTAAAAGTAGACAGACAAGCAGAGAGATGCCCACCTGCCGAACATCCCATTACCCCTACCTTGTGCACATCAATACCATAATCCGCAGCGTGCGATCTGATATATCTCATTGCCCGTTGTGCATCCTCTAACGGTGCCTGATAACTCACTTTTACATCGGGCGACTGAGGCATACGATGATTAAGAACAAAGGCTGTCACTCCAAAAGTATTGAACCACTTCGCCAACTGCCATCCGCTAATCTGATAAGCCAAGCGGGCATATCCCCCACCGGGAATAATCAGTACAGCGGTTCCTTTGTTTTCGGCTATCGACGGTTCAAACACATATACACCCGGTGTACCTACCTGATATACCCGTTCGTTGGCAATGCTATCTTTTACTGTAATGCCTTTACTATTCGGCATATTATCTTTCCATAACGAATGAAAACTCTGCGCGGAAGCGCATTGAATGACCCCCGCAATCAACCATAAACAGATTCCTTTCTTCATCTCATTTATTTCTTATCAAATTATCGGATAGGACAAAGATAGTGCTCCTTTTTCATTTTAAGGTAGAATAATTGGTACATATACACGCTAAAAGAAACATTATTTCCACAATAGACTCAAGAAACTCCTCTACATTTGTTCCGTCATTTAAAACAAATCCACATGCCATGAAAAAGAGTCGTATCCTCCTCCTTTTTTCTCTAATCCTCCTGTGTTATCATACGGAATCTACTGCTCAGAGAAGCAACATCAAAGACTATGTCCGTATCGAAATCACTCCCGATCATGACGATTGGACTTACCGCACTAACGAACAAGCATCGTTCACCATCCGGGTAATACGTGGAAACGTAGCCTTGAAAAACATTCCTCTGACCTATGAAATAGGTCCTGAAAAAATGCCGCCCGTACAGACCGGAAAGAGCCGGATGGAAAAAGGTTTTCTGACCGTAAAGGCAGGAACGATGAAAACACCCGGTTTCACCACCTGTCTATGCCGCACGGAAGTAGACGGCATTGTGTATTCCAATTATGTAAATATCGGTTTTAGTCCTGACAAACTGGAACCGACAACAACACTCCCCAAAGATTTTACAGAATTTTGGGAACGTGCCAAAGCAGAAACGGCCCTTATACCGATAGCACCTCTTATCACTCTCCTACCGGAACAATGTACTCCGGAAACCAATGTATACCATGTGCGCCTGCAACACTACAAAAAAGGAACTTACCTCTACGGCATCCTTTGTATCCCTAAAAAAAGTGGCAAGTATCCCGCAGTTTTGCGTGTACCCGGAGCCGGTGTAAAAAAGCAACCGGCAGAAATGGCATTGGCGGAAAAAGGAATGATTACTTTTGCGATCGGTATTCATGGAATCCCGCAAACTTTACCGGACGATTTGTATCCCAATCTAAGCAAAGGTGTACTGGATAACTATGCTTTTTACCATCTCGATGACAAGGACTGTTATTACTACCGCCGCGTCTATACAGGTTGTGTCCGTGCACTCGATTTTCTGTGCAGCCTGCCCGAATATGACGGAGAAAATTTAGGTGTCATCGGTGGTAGCCAGGGAGGAGCGTTAGCGATAGTAACCGCCGGACTCGATACACGTGTAAAAGCACTCGTAGCTTTCTACCCGGCTCTATGCGATCTGACCGGTTATCTTCATGGCCGTGCCGGAGGTTGGCCTGCCATGTTCGCCCCTCAAAATCAGAATTTGAACAATAAACCGGAAAAGGTAGCCACTTCCCGTTATTATGATGTGGTTAATTTTGCCCGTTTCATCAAAGCTCCCGGTTATTACTCATGGGGGTATAATGACCCTACTTGCCCTCCCACGTCAACCTATTCGGCCTACAATGTCATCACTGCTCCCAAACAGTTATTCATAGCCCACGACACGGGACATTGGCGTACCAAAGAGCAGGATATCATAACCAACAATTGGTTCTGTAAACAGTTGATTAAGTAATACTTTTCGTCTTAAAACAAAAAATACTACCGTAAAAACAAATATTGCACATCCACTTGTTTACATCCGTATACTTTTGTAGCGATGAATTAACACTCAACGTGGGTGTAGTTAAGAAAAACAATCTATATTAATAAACTAAAAGTAAACATGCAAAGAATGTCTAACCAAGTGAAAAACATGCGCGCCCTGCTGCTTATGTTATTTGCAGCCTTATCGCTCAGCGTTTCAGCGCAGACGGTTTCAATAACCGGTAATGTGAAAGACGCGACAGGAGAACCCATCATCGGTGCATCTGTCGTAGAGAAAGGTAATGCCACAAACGGTACAATTACCGACCTTGATGGTAATTTCACTCTAAAAACTTCTGCCAAAGCAACTCTTGTCATATCTTATATCGGTATGAAAACACAAGATGTAGCCTTAAAAGGACAAACCAAAATCGATGTAACTTTACACGATGATACCCAAGCGTTGGACGAAGTGGTTGTTATCGGTTATGGTACAGTACAGAAAAAAGACTTGACCGGTTCGGTAGCCTCTGTCAGTGCAAAACAGTTAGAATCGATTCCTGTTTCCAGTGCTTCTGAAGCGTTAACCGGAAAATTGGCAGGTGTTAGTATCACCACAACAGAAGGTTCTCCTGATGCCGATATTAAAATCCGTGTACGTGGTGGAGGTTCTCTTTCTCAAGATAACTCTCCGTTGTATATCGTCGACGGTTTTCCCGTAAACAGTATCAGTGATATCGCTCCCAGCGACATTCAATCCATTGACGTACTAAAAGATGCTTCCTCAACTGCCATTTACGGTTCACAAGGAGCCAACGGTGTTATTATAATCACTACCAAATCGGGTAAAGAGGGTAAAACTCAAGTAAACTTCGGAGCGTCTTACGGTTGGAAACAAGTAACCAAAATGACCAAAACGATGGATCCGTATAATTACGCATATTATCAATATGAAATGGGATCTACTTCTTATGGTAATTATGATGACCTTGAAATATGGAAATCCGTAGAAGGAAATGATTTTCAAGACCAGATATTTGGTAATACCGGAAACCAATTACAATATAATGTAAGTGTCAGCGGTGGTACGAAAGACACCAAATACTCCATCTCCTACGCCCGTAATGAAGAAAACAGTATCATGCGTAGCTCCGGATTTGCCAAAGATAATATTAATGCCAAAATTAATACCAAACTGAACAAATGGATTAAACTGGACTTTAATGCTCGTCTGACAAATACGAAAATCAACGGTCTGAGTGGTGGAGCCGACACGAATGAGTCGAATGCCGCCAATTCTATCGTTGCCAATTCCGTACGTTTCCGCCCCATCAACCCCATAGATTCATCAAACGACGATGATGATGAGAGTAATACAACCAGACAATACAATCCGCTTGAACGTCTGGATGCAACCTATAAAAAGAAATACGATTTCAAGCAAAATTATAATGCCGGATTGGACTGGACTCCTATTAAAGGACTGACTTTCCGTTCTGAATTCGGTTACGGATGGAGAAGAGTAGATACCGACCAGGTATGGGAATCGCCAGCCGTACAAAACTCATCATTGGGTGACAATGGTATGCCTCAGGTAGTATTGACCCGCGTAGTCAACAAAAACTGGAGAAATGCCAATACCGTGACTTATGACGGCAAATTATTCGAAGGACGCGACCGTATCAATGTCTTGTTAGGTCATGAAGTTCAAAGCAGTAGACAAGACCAGCACATCAATACAGCAACCGCATTTCCATCTACAATGACACGCGATGAAGTGCTTGCCAATATGGGAGCGGCAGGCACAACTCATCCTGTTCAAAGTACATTAGGAGCTGAAGATAACATGCTTTCATTCTTCGGACGTCTTAACTATACAATGATGGATAAATACTTACTGACCGTAACAATGCGTGCCGATGGTTCTGCAAAATTTGCCAAAGGTAACCGTTGGGGATATTTTCCATCCGCAGCAGTCGCATGGCGTATTATGGATGAAGACTTCATGGAAGGCAGCAGAGACTGGTTGTCCAACTTAAAACTCCGTCTTTCGTATGGTACAGCCGGTAATAACCGAATTGGATCAGGGTTGATGTATACAACATATTCCATGGCAGCAGCCACTTCAAAGGGGCCGTATTTCGATGAAAAGTTCAACTCGATGCTGGAACATGGTTCAACACTTTCTAACCCGGGCCTAAAATGGGAAACAACCATCACACGTAACCTCGGTTTTGATTTCGGCTTCTTAAACAATCGTATATCCGGTAGCATTGATGCTTATTGGAATTCGACAAAAGATCTATTGATGAAAACCGAAATACCTTCGAATACCGGTTACTCTTACCAATACCAGAACTTTGGTAAAACATCCAATAAGGGAGTCGAATTGCAAATGAATGCCATATTGGTACAAAACAAGAACTTCAATCTCGATTTCAACTTCAATATCGCATGGAATAAAAACCGTATTGACGAACTACCCATCGACAACCCATGGCAAAGCTCTAACTGGTCCGGATCAACTATATCCAAATATGAAGATTACCGCGTTGAAAAAGGAGGTAGCCTCGGTGAAATATGGGGATTTAAAACCAATGGTTATTACACGGCATACGATGCGGTTAACAACCCTAACGGAGAATTAGTTTGGGGTAGTGGCGGTTGGCAGCTACGAGATGGAATCAAAGACAATTCAACAACAATAACCGGAGGTAAATATTATCCGGGCGGTTTGAAAGTAGAATGTGACGAGAACGGTGATCCTATTAAGCAAAAATTAGGTAATACCATCGCCCCGATCAATGGAGGTTTCGGCATCTCCGGTAACTGGAAGAACTTCGACTTTACAGCATTCTTCAACTATTCCATCGGAAATAAAATCATCAATGGTACTAAACTCGCAACTGCTTTCCGCGCAGGTTCGGCACTTGGTTATAACTTGAATTCAGATTTCGATCTGAGCAATCGTTACACATGGATCGACCCGGCAAACGGCTTGAATATAGGAAATCCATCTAATAGCACCATCAATACTTATGGCGGCATAGACAATGTCATCACCCGCCTAAATGAACTAAACCAAGGTGCCAATATGTATCATCCTGCTGCTGTTACAACCATGCAACTGATTGATTATGCAGTAGAAAATGCTTCATTCCTGCGTGTAAACAATATCTCTATCGGATATACGCTACCTAAACAAATCGTTAAAAAAGCATGGATAGAAAACGTACGTATTTACCTGACCGGATATAACCTTTTCTGCTTTACCAAATATAGCGGTGCAGACCCGGAAGTAGATACTTCAAGTAAAAAGAATGCAATGTGCCCGGGAGTTGATTACGCAGCTTATCCGAAAAGCCGTTCTTTCGTAGGTGGTATCAATGTTACATTCTAACCCATTAACAGAAAACTAAAATGAAAAAGATATTTAAAACCTTATTAATTGGTGGTGTAGCCTTAAATATGATGACCTCATGTTCCGATTTTTTAGATCAACGTTCACCATCTGAATTAACAGAAGAAACTGTTTTCAACTCTATATATTATGCCAATAATGTATTGAACAAAGTATATGGTAGCCTAACCAACGACCAGACTTATTCACAGTATTTCGCCTTTGTATGGTGTTTGAATTCTGATTACGAATTAGTAGACGGTTTCGGTGCCGATGCAAGCAACACTTCCAGTGAGCGTGGTAATATGAACTATAATCAAAATCCAGGATGGGCCAACTTATCCAAGGCTTGGGATGCCATGTTCAGTGCAATCGAATACGCTAATATCGTAGTGGACGGCATAAACAATAGTGAACTGATCACTGCCGGTGGTTCTACACAGACAGAAGCAGAACGTATTAAAGCTGAAGCCCAAGTTCTTCGCGCCATGCTTTATCTTGATTTAATCCGCAACTTCGGTGATTTGCCTATGAAAATGGAATCATCAAAGCCTGATTTAAGTAATGCTTACTTGGCTAAGACAGACCGGGATGTTATTTTGGATTACCTGATAAACGATTTGGAAGATGCAGCCGAACATTTGTCATGGGCAGGCTCAGTGTCTACAGAACACGTCACTAAAGGATATGCACACTCTTTGTTAGCAAATATCGCTTTGACACGTGCGGGATGGGCCATTCGCGAGAGTGCTAAGGCTGGTTATGAAACAGCCCCCAACAGCGATGCGGCTTATCCGACACAACGTCCGGGAACTGAAGAACGCCAGAAATTATATGAATTAGCACTCAAACATTTGAATATAGTTATCGGTTCTGGTAAACATCAACTGAATCCATCTATTGAAAACCATTGGGATATGGTCAATAAACTCAAATTAGACGAAACATATCGTGAGAATATTTTTGAAATACCAATGGGACTGGGTAGATCGGGCGAATTAGGCTATACTGTCGGAGTACGTATCAATGGCGCTTCTTCTAAATACGGCGAAAAAGGTAATTCATCCGGTAAGATGAAAGTATGTGCCCCGTATTTCTGGTCATTTGACCACAATGACTTACGTCGTGACTTGACATGCGCACCTTATACACTAAAAGAAACCGATGGAAAAATGGTAGAAAGCTTCGACGGAAACAAACCTTTCGAAATCTATCTTGCAAAATGGGATATCCGTAAAATGAGTGAAGAATGGCGTACCGTGGCAATCAATACCGGTAATGCAAAATGGATGTCGGGAATTAACGTCACCAAAATGCGTTATCCTTATGTACTGTTGATGTATGCCGAAGTAATGAATGAACTCCATGGAGCAGATGTAACGGGAGAATGCGGTCTTACAGCACGCGAAGCTTTGAAAATGGTACACAGACGTGCATTCAGCGATGCCGACAAAGCTGCCGCCGAAACATACATAAATAACATCTCGGCCGATAAAGATGTATTCTTTGATGCTATCGTTCAAGAAAATGCATGGGAATTAGTAGGGGAAGGCTATCGTAAATACGACTTGATCCGTTGGAATCTCTTGAACGACAGAACAGAGAAAATGAAAGCTGATTATGAAAGACAATTATCGGAATATCCGGCTAAATTATATTTCAAATATAAAGAAGACGGTGGTACCATAGACATGTCTACAGTGCAGTGGTATGCGACAGCCGAAGAACAGGAAGAATTAAAGAACGATGAAACATATTCAAATAAAGCTTTCTGGGGAGCAGAATTAACAGATGCCACTCAAAAGAATCTATTGGATTATCTTCCTAAAATAAATGGCGGCTTAAATGCTTCAGTGAAGAATCGATATTTAATGCCTATCGCTTCTACAACAATTTCCGCATCAAACGGAACTCTGCACAATTCTTACGGATTTACGGATTAATCATTTAAAATCTAATGAATAAGATGAAACATATAATAAATAAAATCGTGGCAGGAGCTTTTATGCTCCTGACCACTGCAGGAATAATATCTTGTACGGATATCAACGAATGGGAGACGGACAGCCAGTACGATCGACTGTTCAGTCCCGGTAGTTTTAGTGTTAGCGCCACTACCACTACTGCTGAAGTTACCTGGAAAGCTACTCCCGGAACCAACTATTATATCATTGAAGTAAGTACGGATTCATTATACGGTAAAACAGAAGAATGTCGTGAAAATTCAATCGTATACGGAACAAATAAAGACATTAAGAAATCTCCTTATACCCTTGAAGACCTGAATAGTAACACCAAATACTATATCCGTATCATGGGATGTTCCGAAACAAAAGGAAACTCTCATTGGAATTATCTTGAGAAATTCTCTTTTCAAACAAAGAGTGAGAATATTTTCGAAACCGTAGGAAGCAAAGACAAAGGTGAAGACTTCATTACCTTACGATGGGATGCCACATTGGCTGTGACTCACCTTGAATATGCACAGGTGACCGGTATAGATGAAAATGGAAACTCTATTTTAGGTGAAATAAAAACAATTGATCTCAGTAATGCAGAAGGTTCTGTTAAAATCTCAGAACTACAAGCATCTACCAGCTATCAGTTCACTATTTATAACGGTACCCACCCTCGTGGCACCCGCATAGTTTCTACAACTAATCCCACTCCAAGCGCCAATGTGAAGAAGTATCTCTACCAAGGTGACGCGCTTACTCAAGAAGATATAAATGCATTAGCATCTGAAAGTAGTGTAACCTACATTATGGAAGCCGGAATGGAGCTCGTTTGGGAAACACTTGATGAAACCACTGGTGAAATGACAGGTATAGTAATCCCTGATGGATTATCTGTTACATTCTTTGGTGCAGCTGGTGGAGAAAAGCCAACTATAAAATCAAACAAAACGATTGAAATAGATGGAAATCATAGTTATGTATCATTCGAAAATGTTGCTTTTGTAAATACAGGAAGTGTCTACTTGGTTAATGAAGGAAATATATCCAACTTGAGTACACTCTCTTTCAAAGACTGTACTTTTGATAATTATGCTCGTTCTATTATTCGCCTAAAAGATGAAGCCTCAATTAGTATCAGCAATGTAGTTATAGATAACTGTATTATAAATAATCAAGGTTCAGAAAATTTCCCTTGTTTCTATTGGAACAATGCTAAATATACCGTTGAACATTTTAGCTTAAAAAATACAACCATCAATTCTGCATTACATAATGTTATGGACTTCCGTAGTTCCAACATGACGAGTATCGAAATAGATAATTGTACCTTCTATAATATTATCGGATCTACCCGATATCTCTTGGATTGCCAAAACATCGCCCCGGAAATTAATATTTCCAACTCGATTTTTGCAAAGGTTAGTTCAGGTGTATTAACTGAAGGAGTATGGACTTCTACATCAAAAGGTATCAGATCCAATTCTACCCCGACCATTTCGGGAGTATATTTCACGGCAGACTTTGTATTCGGTAGCAATGCTTTCAAACCCACGTATGAGTATAACAACACTTCCGAAAACTTATTTACGGATCCGGAAAACGGTAACTTTACTATTAAAGATTCATCCTTTGATGGCAAGAATAGTGCCGGTGACCCACGTTGGTATATGAGTGCAGAATAATATTAGAAAAGCGTAAGTAAAAATCCTCTGATTAGTTATAGTCAGGGGATTTTTTTATTTATTTTCTTCATAGTCTTTTTTGTTACAATCCGGCAATATTCGTACATTGCGACAAAATCATAAAAAATCAGTTTATATGGAAGCCATTAAAGAACGATTTGAAAAAATACTCGACAGAATTGAAACATCCGGAAAATCTGCAACCGAATGGTTTGGCAAATATACCCATGAGCTATTAATGAACCCAGACAATTGGTGGGAAGCTTTAGCCGTGTGCAAATATGCATTAGATCGCAAAGAGAGCCAAAAGGAAACAGCCGATTTCTTCCGCCTGATATTTGAAGCCTACGATTGCAATGTAGAGGTAGACCTTAATGAAGAAGAATATGCTTTCTGGTGGGAAAAAGTACAGGAAACCTGTGACCGAGTAGGAGAATTTGACGGTGCGGGATGGACACAAAAAGGTTCCCAATACGCTGAAGCACGTTATGGACTACGTGATACTGGAAAATTATTGCCATACTATGAAAAAGCAGCCGGGATGGGAGACGAACATGCCCAAGCCACTGTTGCTTTCTGGAAATACATGGGGTATTATTGTCAGCCGGATCAGGAAGAAGGTAAACGTATCTTTGCCAAACTTACAACTCCGGAAGGTTTGCGCTGGAAAAAATTCTATCAGGCATGTATCGAGAATTACGCCGGTAATGAAGGGCAGGCACGACAACTTCGTCAGGAATTATTGGAAGTACTCTCCGAAAAAGACAGAATGCGTGCCCACATATACGCTGTCATAGGCGATGAACTCGACAACGATGAAACAAAAACTGCAGAGCAGGCGGAATATTACAAAAAAGCACTGGCTATTGTTCCGAACTTCTACGTCCAGAAAAGCTTAGGCACCCTGTATATGCGGAATCCGGAATTAGGAAAAAAGCCGGAAGAAGCATTCAAACTATGGGAAAGCGCCTGGAAATCCGGAGTATGGTCGGCTGCCAACTTCTTGGGATATTATTATCAAGACGACCCCTGGACCAATATCCCCAAAGCAATTGAATGGCTGGAAAAAGGAATGCTTTATTGTGAATCATACAGTGCTTACGAACTTGCTTTAATCTATCTGTACAATGATGAATATCAAAATGTGGAACGTGGTTTATACTGTCTTGAACGTTGTGTAGAAGATAATTACGTACAAGGAGTCGAAAGCCTGGCAATGGTCTACTTCAATGGAGAGTTGGTAGAAGAAAATATCGGACGCGCCCATGAGTTGTTACAGAAAGCTGCCGAACTGGGTTCCGGAAGCGCTATATACCGCATCGGATGGATGTATGAACGCGGTTGCTTATCTGAAAATCCGGATTATGTAAAGGCATTGGAATACTATGAGAAAGCAGCCGCATTAGGAAATAATGACGGTTATTGCCGTGCAGCCCTCTATCTGGCTAATGGATATGCCGGAGTGACAGACGAAGCCAAGTCTAAAGAATATTACGAGAAAGCTGCTGCACAGGGTTCTGCCTATGCAATGGTGGAGTTGGGCTTTCTTCAAGAAAACGAACGGAATTACGAACAGGCCTTCGAACTGTTCAGCAAAGCCGCAGAACAGGAATATCCTTATGGCATGTATCGCACAGGCTTTTATTTAAGTGAAGGTATCTTGGGCGAAGCCAAACCCGAAGAGGGATTTGCATGGTATCTAAAAGCTGCCGAGGCGGGAGATACAGATGCGATGTTTGCAGTTGGCCGTTGCTACAAAAACGCTGTCGGAGTAGAGGAAGACCCCGACAAAGCACTCGAATGGTATCACAAAGGAGAAGAGAATAATGAATCCCGTTGTATTACAGAATTGGGATTGGCTTATGAAAACGGATACGGAGTAGAAGAAAATCCACACAAAGCCGTAGAATATATGACCCGAGCAGCCGAAACAAACTATGCATATGCCCAATTCAAAATGGGAGACTATTATTTCTACGGATATGGCCCATGCATGGAAGACAACAAGCAAGCAGTGGAATGGTATGAAAAGGCAGTTGCCAATAACAGTCCTATGGCTATGCTCCGGTTGGGAGAATACTATCTGTACGATTACGACAAACTCAACGAATCCGAAAAAGCATTCGTCTATTTCAAACAAGCAGCAGAACAAGAATTCTACAGTGAAGGAATAGGCATTTGTTACGAAATGGGTATCGGAGTGGAAGAAAATGAGACGGAAGCATTCAAATATTATACCCTCGCCGCAAATAACGGTAACACAATGAGCATGTATCGCACGGGGCTCTGCTACTATAACGGTGTAGGTGTCAAGCAAAACCTACAGGAAGCATTTCGCTGGTTCAATGATGCAGCCGGTCGGGAAAGTGTTCACGCTTACTACTACTTAGGAAAAATGTTAATGTACGGAGAGGGTTGCACACCCGATGCGGAAACCGGATTGCAATGGCTGTTGAAAGCCGCAGAAATGAATAGTGACAAAGCGCAATTCGAACTCGGTAATGCCTACCTAAGCGGTAACGGTGTAGAAGAAAACGATGAAATAGCCATGGAATGGTTCGAGAAAGCAGCAGAAAACGGCAACGAGAAAGCGTTGAAAATTACAGGAAGACGAAAACGATAAGATTCACACATCTCACAATGGAGAACGAAAATAACAATCTGTTCCAGGTCAATCTAAAGGGGATGATTGCCCTGCTATCGGAACACATTTACAGCAACCCCAACACGTTTGTACGCGAACTACTTCAAAATTGTGTGGACGCCATCACCGCACTACGAAATATCGACGAAAATTATGCCGGACGAATCGACGTATACCTCAATGAAGATGGTTCGCTGGTTTTTCAAGATAACGGCATCGGTCTGAAAGAAGAGGAAGTATACCGTTTTCTTACGGTCATCGGTGAAAGTTCCAAACGTGACACTCCCGATGCGGACGACTACATCGGCCGTTTCGGCATCGGTTTACTATCATGTTTTGTAGTAACCAATGAAATCACAGTAGAAAGTCGCTCGGCAATGGATAAGCAAGCGGTTCGCTGGTGTGGTAAAGTGGATGGTACTTATCAGACAACTCTTCCCAATGAAGAATGGCCGATAGGTTCACGTGTCATTCTGGTTCCGAAAAAAGAATGGGCCCACCTTTTTGAATACGAAACATTCAAAAAGATACTGCGCAACTATGGAGAAATACTGCCCTATCCCATCTATCTGCATCGGCAAGAAGAAGAATTGGTTAATACCCCCTCTCCCGTTTGGCTGAATCCGAAAGCATCCCGTAAAGAGTTACTCGAACACGGAGCCAAAGTATTTCAATCTTCCGCTTTAGACGCCTTTCATATCCATACAGAAAACGGTAAGGTAAACGGAGTACTTTACATACTTCCGTTCCGCACTCAATTCTCAACACGTAATTCTCATAAAATTTATTTGAAACGTATGTTGCTGAGTGAAGATGACTGTAATCTTCTACCTTCCTGGGCCTTTTTTATCAGATGCCTAGTCAATGCCGACGGTTTGCAGTCCACTGCTTCCCGCGAATCTTTCGTAAGCAATGATCTGTTGAAAGATGCCCGAAAAGAGATTGGAACTGCCATAAAAGAGTATTTAAAAGGACTGGTCGGTAACAATCGGGAAATATTCAATAAAATTCTCGATGTACACTATTTCCATATCAAAGCCATTGCTGCGGAAGACAATGAGTTACTCCGGCTTTTCATGGATTATCTGCCATTTGAAACCAGCAAAGGGATGAGAAACTTCGGAAATATCCGCGCAACTGATCATGTAATCCGTTACACCCGTAATCTTGAAGATTTCCGACAAGTACGCCGTATTGCCGGAGCACAAGGTTGGCTGGTCGTCAATGCCGCATATACATTTGATGAAACACTATTAAAGAAATCTGCCCGTCTCTTTCCCGGACTGACACTGGAAGAAGTTTCTCCGGCCCGCTTGCTCGAACAATTTGCAGAAGTAGAAGCCAACGAAGAACATAAGGATTTCGAAAAGAAAGCCGGCGAATTATTGAAACGTTTCGGATGTATCTGCAAACTTAAACATTTCACTCCGGCAGATACTCCGGTAATCTTCGTCGCTGAAGAGAAAGAAACCAATACCAAAGCTGCCAATAACCCGTTGGCAGCCGTACTGGGAACAATCAACCCTCAAAAGCAGACACCACCTACACTGACATTCAATGCCGACAATGAAATGGTACAGACGCTACTGAAAATAAAAGCAGATAACAAACTTTTCCAGCATATCGTATATATACTATATGTACAAGCCTTGTTGCAAGGACGTTATCCGGTCAACAGTGAGGAAATGACTCTCTTCAACCATTCACTCAGCGAGCTGATGACTACCAAAATGAACGAATTTATCAACTTCTTAAATTAATGTAATCCCATGAAGTACACACTTGAAATACAAAAAAGACTGTTGCAAGTAGAGAATGGCAACCTTTCACCACGTGAAAAGTCTTCTTTACTCAGAGAAGCCATACGCATAGCGGATGAAAATGATGACGTACAATGGGCGGTAGAAATGCGTTTAGATCTCATTTACGAACTAAATCAACTCTCCGAAGATCAAGAAGAAATCACCGTATTCTCACGTATACTGGATGATTATGAAAACAATAAAGACCTTATTCAGGAAGATGACATTCTTTGGAAATACAAATGGATATGGGGTTGTGCTTTCGATCTTCCGGAAATCCCTAAAGTACAGGTAGATGCCATTGCCGAAGACTTCAAAACCCGTATTCTACGCAACGGATATTCCGCACGTTCTTATTATCACTTATTGTCTGTACAAAATACGAGAATGCGACAATACGATAAAGCCAAAGAATATGCCGACAAGATGCAAAATGAAAAGTTGGATGACATGATGTGCGAAGCCTGCGAACTGAACTTCCTGTTAGACATCTATTTGGAAACCGGAAAATTTGATGAAGCCTATCACCGTGCCCAACCACTTATCAGCAAACAAGTAACCTGCTACGAAGCTAACTTAAGAGCTTTCCTCAAACTATCCTACTATGCGCAAAAAGCGGGAAAAGCAGAAATAGCAGCCGATATGTGCGCACGTGCCGAAGAAGCCTTGGCAGGCCGTGAAAAGGATGAATACCTATTACCCTATCTGGGCAATTTCATCACATACTACTTCATGACAAACCCACAACGAGGCTGGGAATATGTAGAACGCTGTATTCCCTGGAGCTTAAGAACGAGTAAGTATAAAAAATACCGCTTTGGATGTGATATGGCGGAAGCACTGAAATATGAATCACGTCCGGAGGTGAAACTCGGGTTACCCGAAGAATTCCCTCTTTATAATGCAGAATGTACCTATCAGGTTGCAGAACTGCGCGATTATTTCTATAAACAGGCCGAAGGACTGGCACATCAATACGATACACGCAACGGAAATAACGGATATATGGAGAGGATACTGTGTCAATGCGGCAATATGCCAATACAATAACTTAGAAATGAAAAAAGAATGTGCCAATGGTATACGTTTATCCCTACGCAGCCAATTGGCACATTTACACATTACGATATTACTTATTTCCCCGTCACCCTGAAGAAATCTTTCACCGATTGTATCTGAAAACAATTATTTATCTGAACATTCTCCGCTTTATCCACTTCAATCACAGCCTGTCCGGGAATAGGTTTCTTCGAACGGACTCCCTCCAATGTAATTCCGCTACTTTCTCTGAAAGTGAGCGACGGCCCTTCGGATACGGCAAAGTCCACATTGAAGAAACGGATATTCGTTGCTGTTTCAACATTAAACCCTTTTTCCGCCTCCATATTTATATTTGAGAATGAAAGCTCGTTTATCGGCATCTCCTCAATACCTTTTATATAACCGATCTGCTTCACATCCGAACCTGTAATATTACTCAAATGAATATTACGGAATACGGGAGTGCGTTCGCTCACCGGTTCCGGTTTGGAAAGCTTATCATAAAACAAATCAAAGATAAATGCATTCCGGCCGATATTTTTCATCACGATATTATCCACCCGGATATCTTCTACTACTCCACCACGACCACGGGAGGCTTTCAAACGAATACCGGCATCTGTCCCATCAAAAACGCAATTGGATATAGCCACTCTCTTCACCCCGCCGGACATCTCACTACCAATCACAACTCCACCGTGCCCGGAAAGCATGATACAATTAGTGATTGTCAGATTCTGACAAGGTTTCCCATATTTACGTCCATCAGCATCACGTCCCGATTTTATGGTAATACAATCATCTCCTACGCTGATAAAGCAATCAGAGATACGCACATTGCTACAAGAAGTCGGGTTAATACCATCTGTGTTGGGACCTTTGGGGTTCTTTGAAGGGTTATTGATCGTTACGCCATGAACCGTTATGTTGTCACAGAATGCAGGATTAATGGTCCAAAAAGGAGAATTGATAATCTTCACATTTTCTATTACGATGTTACTGCATTCAAAGAACTGAATGAAAGGCGGACGGAACATACGGCGCTCCAAAGAAGGTTTGTAGTAATCAGAGATTTCCAAATCCTTATTAGCGTCCACCCACATTTGCTGAAGCTTGTTCAGAGAAGGCAGTTTTCCTCCGTTCTCCTTTATCAACCGACGGGTATCGACTTCCCAAGCCCACCATTTGAACCCGTTTCCATCCAGAGTACCTCTTCCGGTTATCGTCAGGTTATCGGCATTGTCGGCATAAATTAATGGCGACAATGTATTCATTACCGTTCCCTCCCAGCGAATCTTCACAAAAGGAAGATAATCTTCAAAGCGATCCGAAAAACGAAGAGTGGCACCGGACTCTATATCCAAAGTAATATTACTTTTCATACGTATGGTAGCAGTCAGATAAGTACCCGCCGGAAAATAGATCGTCCCTCCCCCTTCGGCGAAAGCCTCATCAATTGCTCTGTTTATTAAATCGGTACAAGGTTTTATGCCTGTAAGATCGGCTCCCAACTGTTTCATATCAAAAGTACGGGCATGGGTCACGGCAGTAGTCAAACACCACAATGCCATGCAAAGAAATAAATGTTTCATCGACATACAAATATTTATTGATTACAAGGGCAAAAGTACATTCTTTTATTACTCCACATGAGGAATTTCCGTGCTTCATAGAGGAAGATTCAGTGGAAAAACTGGGCAAAAGAGGGTATTTTTAAGTTATTAAGAGGATACTGTTATTTTATATAGGGTGTTTTCCTTATTTTTGTGATACGAAATCACAAAACAAGATACTATGAAAAAAATCTTTCTCGTCATCGTTCTGCTTATAGCCGTTTTTACAACTATCGCGCAGCCGCTTTGCCAGATAGAACATTTTACGGTGAACAATGGGCTGGCTCAGGGAGTAGTCACTACTATATTACAAGATAAAAAAGGATTTATCTGGTTCAGCACCTGGAATGGTCTGGACAAATTTGACGGATATACATTCAAAAACTACAAGGCTTTTCCTGGAGACGGTTGCATGTTGAGCAACAATCGGATCACCTTCATTGCAGAAAGCCGATCCGGAGATATCTGGTGCCAGACCTACGACGGCCATATCTTCTTATTCGACACGAAAGAAGAAAAGTTTATCGATATTCTGAACCCCATTGAAGAAGAAACCCGGCATATCAATATTGTAGACCAAACTTATGTGCTGCCCAAAGGAGTCGTGTGGGTGGCCTGCGACAAAGGATACAATTTCAGAATAGACGAAAAACTTTGTAAAGAAAGAAAAGGAATCACTCTCTACAATTCTTTCAACCAGACTTTAAAAGGAGATCAGATCTTCAGTGTTTATCAGGATTCTGAAGGAGATGAATGGATATTGACTGATAAGGGAGTAACGGTAATCGGCCAAAAGAAAGCTGACAGCGACTTTCCTTTCTATCATATTAAAGAGATGAAAGGGAAGATATTCCTTGCTTCGACTTCCGGCAAACTGGCGATTTATGACATGCAAACAGAAAAGATAAGATTTGCAGAAATTCCTTACGATATACAGGTAATCAACGGAATACATAATATTGGAAATAACGATTTAGCTCTTGCCACAGACAAAGGAATTGTTATCTTCAATGTCGAACAAAAAAGTTTCAAACAGATCGATATACGAACAGTAACTCAAACCTCAAACACCGCATATTCTATCTATAAAGACAAGCAAGGTGAATTATGGATATTCTCCAACACCCCGGGAATCGTACGTCTCAACTTAAATACCGGTGAAAAGCAACATCTTGCAACTCCTTCAAAAGAAATTATAAACTATGGACGCCCCAACCGTAATATTATCTTTGAGGATAAAGCAGGTGTACTCTGGATGATTCCTCATAAAGGAAATTTCTGTTATTATGATCGTGCTGAAAAACACTTAAAACCATTTTATACAGATCCTACTAATCCTAACTCCATGTTTACCCCAAATGTTCGTTTCTACTATACGGACAGACAAAAAAATCTATGGTTTACTGGTATACGAGGAGTAGAAAAGGTGTCTTTCTTTCCTTACTCTTACAAGCATACTCCTATAGACTACGGTTTGGAAGTACGTGGATTATGGCGAGATAAGCAAAAACGCCTTTGGGTAGCCTCTAAAAAAGGAACAATCCGTATATATGCCCCCGATGGACAATTACAGGGATACTTGAACCAACAAGGAACCATAAGCAAAGATATGGTGATATTCCCGGATAACATTTACTGCTTTATGGAAGACAAAGATGGAATTATCTGGATGGGAGGTAAAGAGAAAGGCTTATTCCGACTGGAAAAAAAAGACGAAACTCATTTCTCCATACAGCAATTTACCAACCAACCGGAAAATAAATACAGTTTAAGCAATAACAGTGTCTATTCCATCTGCCAGGATAGCCATAACCGGATTTGGATCGGATGTTTTGGCGGAGGAATTAATCTGTTGACTAAATCTACAGATGGTAAAATCCGGTTCATACACAGCAACAATGAATTAAAAAACTTTCCGACCAGCCATTTCATGAAAGTCAGATGCATTACCGAAGTATCCGGAGGAGTGATCATTGCAGGCACAACAGAAGGACTGTTGACATTCTCCAACAACTTTGAACAACCGGAAGAAATCAAATTCCATCAAAATATACGCAACCCGGGTATAGCATCCAGTCTGGGCAGCAATGATGTCATCAACATCTATACAGACAGCCGAAAAACGATATATATATCGACATTCACCGGAGGAGTCAGCAAGGTACTCTCCCGGAATCTTCTCAATAGCGACATAGAATTCAAGACTTATACCATCAGAGACGGATTAGCCTCGGATCTTGTACTGTCCACTATCGAAGACACGGAAAAGAACCTATGGATCGTGTCGGAAAACACGTTATCCCGCTTCAACCCGCAACTGGAAACGTTTGAGAATTATGGAAGTAATTTCCTACAACAAGAATTCAACTTCTCCGAAGCAGCTCCCTCCTTAAATGCAAAACAGCAATTAGTATTCGGGACAGACAAAGGATTCATTGAAATCAGTCCCTCCGATATGAAAAAAAGCGACTATGTCCCCCCTATCGTCTTCACCGGTTTAAAGATACAGGGTAGCCCGTCTCCTACGGGGATTGACGATCTGCAAGAACTGGTGTTAAATCCTTCCCAAAGAAATATCACCTTCCAATTTGCAGCCCTCGACTATGTAGCACCGGAAGAAATACAATACGCTTATCGTTTGGAGGGCTTGGAACATGAATGGAACGATGCAGACAATAACCGTTCTGCCAGCTACATTAACCTACCGGCCGGAGAATACCGGCTTCAAGTTCGCTCAACCAACAGTGACGGAGTATGGGTAGACAACACACGTACTTTAATAGTAAAAGTATCGCCTACTTTCTGGGAAACGGCTTGGGCATGGGGACTTTATGTCGTCCTATTTATCCTGTTTACCTGTACCATCGTATATATCCTATTCTATATCTACCGCTTAAGACATCAGGTAGACCTTGAGCAACAATTATCAAATATCAAGCTTCGTTTCTTTACCGATATTTCTCATGAACTGCGAACACCACTTACACTGATAGCCAGTCCGGTAACAGAAATACTGGAAAATGAACCTCTTTCGTCCAAAGCGCGCGAACATCTGACTTTAGTGCATAAAAACACAGAACGCATGCTACGGTTGGTAAACCAGATATTGGACTTCCGGAAGATACAGAATAAAAAAATGAAATTACTGGTAGAAGAGAGCGATATTATCGCCCTGCTGCGTAAAATAACAGACAGCTTCCAATTGGTTGCCGAAGAAAAACAGATTGACTTCAAAGTAGATACCGATTGCAAAGAGCTATATATATGGATAGATCGTGATAAATTTGAGAAAATATTTTTCAATCTGCTCTCCAATGCATTCAAGTACACCCCTTCGGGGAAAGCAGTTACCGTACGCATCACTACCGATACGGAAAACGTAACCATATCCGTGATAGACGAAGGTATAGGAATCGATCCCGGTAAGCAGAAATCTCTTTTCCAAAGATTCGAGACACTGGCCAGGTATAACATATTACAACCATCGTCAGGAATCGGTTTATCATTAGTCAGGGAGTTGGTAGAACTACACCACGGAATAATAGAAGTATCCAGCCAGCCCGGTAATGGCAGCTGTTTCAGCGTACAATTTCCCACCAGACGTGATATTTTAGAACAAGACCCGCAAGTGGAATTTATCCTGGCCGACAGTTATCAGGCTGCAATTGCAACAGATCAGAATACATTCGACATGAAACCGGTAGCAAGCTCCCCAACCAGCAACCAACAATCGGACAATAAGGACGCCCTCACCATCCTTATTGTGGAAGATAATCCTGAATTACGTACATTCCTACATAATATACTGACTGATAAATACATCGTAATCGAAGCCGGCAACGGACAGGACGGATTGGAACAAACCTTGCAGGAAGTACCCGATTTAATAATCAGTGACGTTATGATGCCTGTCATGGATGGGCTCGACATGGTGAAAAACATTAAAGAGAACCGTAATATCTGTCATATACCCATTATTCTGTTATCGGCAAAGTCATCGTTGGACGATCGCATTGCCGGACTGGAACAAGGTATCGACGACTACATTACCAAACCATTCAGTGCCACTTACCTGAAAACCCGGATCACCTCACTACTTCAACAACGCCAAATGTTGCAGGAGATTTATCTGGCCAATCTGGCAAAAGGAAAGCAACTCCCCGACCGGCAACAGGAGCTGACACCGTCACAACCGCAAATCACACCCTTTGACGAAGAGTTTATGCAACAAGTCATGGAATATATGGAGGAACAAATGGACAATTCGGAACTTACCATAGACGACTTTGCCAATAAACTGCTACTGAGCCGTACGGTATTCTATCGGAAACTAAAATCAATAGTAGGCCTGACCCCTGTAGATTTCATACGCGATATCCGTATCAAACGCGCAGTGCAATTGATCGACAGTGGCAGGTTCAACATATCCCAAGTAGCCTATATGACCGGCTTCAATGACCCGAAGTATTTCAGCAAATGCTTCAAGAAACAAATGGGAGTGACACCAACAGAATATAAAGACAAACAGAAGCAATAGTAACGCATTTCCCCTTTTTCTACCGGATATTCCCCCGATATCCGGCAAAAAGTACGTACTATTGCAAACTGAATTCATAACGTACATAATTAAAGAATCAATCATGAAACACACGTTTGTGCATATTTTATGTAAAAAGGTAACCGTATTAATGTTAGGTGTCGGACTGGGAACTACCCTTTCGGCCCAATTACCCTATCAAAATCCGGATCTGACCCCGGAACAAAGAGCAACTGATCTTCTGCAACGTCTGACTGTGGAAGAAAAGATATCGCTCATGCAAAACAATTCACCGGGTATCCCCCGATTGGGTATCCGGCCTTATGAATGGTGGAACGAGGCTCTGCACGGAGTAGCACGTGCCGGACTGGCCACGGTCTTCCCTCAAACGATCGGTATGGCCGCCTCCTTCAACGATTCTCTTGTTCAGAAAGTATTTACCGCCGTATCTGACGAAGCCAGAGCAAAAAACCGTACATTCAATGATCAAGGACAATACAAGCGTTATCAGGGACTGACCATGTGGACCCCCAATGTCAACATTTTCCGTGATCCACGATGGGGACGCGGACAGGAGACATATGGTGAAGATCCTTATCTGACCAGCCGCATGGGAGTGGCAGTAGTCAAAGGATTGCAAGGACCGGACAGCGCACGTTACGATAAATTACATGCTTGCGCCAAACATTTTGCCGTCCATTCCGGTCCGGAATGGAACCGTCACAGCTTCAATGCCGAGAACATTGCTCCGAGAGATTTATGGGAAACCTATCTACCGGCATTCAAAACCTTAGTACAAGAAGCGGATGTGAAGGAGGTGATGTGTGCCTATAATCGTTTTGAAGGTGATCCCTGTTGTGGAAGTAACCGCCTGTTGACACAAATTCTACGGGACGAATGGGGATTCAACGGAATTGTGGTTTCTGATTGTGGCGCCATCTCCGACTTTTGGGGAGCCCAAAAGCACAATACCCATCCGGATGCCGCCCACGCATCGGCTGATGCCGTCTTAAGTGGAACAGACCTGGAATGCGGCAGCAATTACCGGAAATTGACAGATGCCGTCAAAGCCGGAATCATCAGTGAAGAACAGATAGACATTTCCGTAAAACGATTGCTAAAAGCACGTTTTGAACTGGGAGAAATGGAAGAATCCCATCCATGGGCTCTTCCATACAGTATTGTAGACTGCCCGGAACACCGTCACCTGGCTCTGCAAATAGCACACGAAACCCTGACGCTCCTGCAAAACAAAGAAAATATACTGCCACTCGACAAACATGCCAAAGTAGCCGTAATAGGCCCGAATGCAAACGATTCTGTAATGCAATGGGGAAATTACAACGGAACTCCGTCACATACAAGTACACTTCTATCTGCCCTCCGATCCAAACTACCGGCTGCGCAGCTCATCTACGAACCTGTGTGTGGACTGACTGATGATATTACTTTCAATAGCCTGTTCAACCAGTGCAGTTACCATGCAAAACCAGGTTTTACCGCTACTTATTGGAACAATCCGGACTTTAAAGGAGAAGTGGATGCAACCGTTCAGCTTTCTACTCCTTTTCGTTTCACGACCTTAGGTGCCACTGCATTTGCCCCAGGGATAGAATTAACCGGATTTACCGGCCGTTATCAGACTGTATTTCGTCCGAAAAAGTCGGGTAATGCCATTTTCCGTTTCCAGACAAACGGTGATATCCGGGTAAATATCAACGGAGAAGAAGTAATCAAGACCGGTAATATCAAAAACCCGGAAAATTTATATACTTTACAGGCCCAAGCCGGAAAAAGCTATGAAATCGTCATTGAGTTCAAACAAATAAAGGATGGCGCTTATTTCAATTTCGACTTGGTGGAAGATATTCCTCTGAATATGAATGCAACACTTGAAAAGTTGAAAGATACGGAAATCGTAATCTTTGCAGGAGGAATCTCTCCATTGCTCGAAGGAGAAGAGATGAAAGTTTCCGCCGCCGGATTCAAAGGAGGCGACCGGACCGATATCGAACTTCCCGCCGTTCAGCGCAATGTATTGGCAGCACTGAAGAAAGCCGGAAAGAAAGTCATATTCGTCAACTTCTCCGGTTCGGCCATGGCATTGACTCCCGAAACGGAAAACTGTGATGCCATTCTGCAAGCCTGGTATCCCGGACAGGAAGGAGGAACAGCCGTTGCCGACGTACTTTTCGGAGATTATAATCCTGCGGGACGGCTTCCCGTCACTTTCTATAAGAATATGGAGCAACTTCCGGATTTTGAAGATTACTCCATGCAGGGCCGCACCTATCGCTATATGAAAGAAGCACCTCTTTTCCCATTCGGTTACGGACTCAGTTACACCACCTTTACTTACGGTAAAGCCCGCGCGGATAAAAAGCGTATTTCAACAGGAGAAAAAATGACGCTTACC
This sequence comes from Bacteroides sp. CAG:189, assembly GCF_000432295.1. NCBI lineage: Bacteria > Pseudomonadati > Bacteroidota > Bacteroidia > Bacteroidales > Bacteroidaceae > Bacteroides > Bacteroides sp. CAG:189. The sequence continues at coordinate 13,357 of NZ_HF991126.1, read as the reverse complement.
ATTCCTGTCAGCAACACCGGCAGCAGAGACGGTGAAGAAGTAGTACAGGTATATCTCCGCCGGGAAGATGACCCAGAAGGACCGACAAAAACGTTGCGTGCTTTCAAAAGAGTGGAAATTGCCAAAGATAAGAGCCTGAATGTAAAGATAGAACTGCCCTACACAGCCTTCGAATGGTTTGATAACAGCACCCATACCATGCATTCCATGAAGGGAGAATACGAAGTACTATATGGTGGCAGTTCCAGAACCGAGGATTTACAATCGATAAAAATACAAATACAATAAAAACATGAAAAAACTGATTATTGCCTGTTTCACTGTCTTATCAGCTAACAGTGCACAAGCCCAGGAAACTGGAATGAAACTATGGTATGACCGGCCTGCAACCCAATGGGTGGAATCCCTTCCATTAGGAAACGGACGTTTAGGAGCTATGGTTTACGGTGATCCGATACATGAAGAATTTCAATTAAACGAAGAAACCATATGGGGAGGTTCGCCATACAACAATACCAACCCGAAAGCCAAAGAAGCCTTACCACAAATTCGGCAATTGATCTTCGAAGGCCGAAACAAAGAGGCACAAGCACTTTGCGGTCCCAATATCTGCTCGCAGACAGCCAACGGTATGCCGTATCAAACGGTAGGTTCCCTCCATCTCGACTTCGAAGGAATCAGCAGTTATTCCAATTATTATCGTGAGTTGGATATTGAAAAAGCTGTCACCACCACCCGCTTCACCGCCGGAGGAGTGACCTATACCCGGGAAGCATTTACCTCTTTCCCCGATCAGTTACTGATCATCCGGTTGACGGCCTCGGAAAAAGGGAAACTCTCTTTCACAGTTCGTTACAGTACGCCTTACCAAGAGAATATCACTAAAAGCATCTCCTCCCGGAAAGAGCTTCAAATGGATGGAAAAGCCAATGACCACGAAGGCATCGAAGGTAAAGTGCAGTTCACCGCACTGACACGTATCGAACGGAACGGCGGACACATGGAATCCGTTTCGGACACATTACTCCGGGTCCGTAATGCCAATAGTGTAACCATCTATGTATCGATAGGTACCAACTTCATAAACTATAAAGATATATCAGGCGACGCCCGGAAAACCGCTCAAACTTATCTGAAAAATGCCGGAAAGAATTATCTGAAAGCCAAAGAAGCCCATTGCGCTACTTACGGTAAGTGGTTCAATCGTGTCTCTCTCGATCTGGGCAGCAATGCACAAGCTGCCAAACCGACCGATGTACGGGTGCATGAATTCGCTTCGGCTTTTGATCCGCAACTGGCCGCTCTGTATTTCCAATTCGGACGGTATCTGCTAATATGCAGTTCCCAACCCGGTGGACAAGCCGCCAATCTTCAAGGTATTTGGAACTATCAGCTACGTGCCCCTTGGGATGGAAAATACACCACCGATATCAACGTGGAAATGAACTATTGGCCTGCCGAACCGACCAACCTGACAGAAATGCACGAACCTTTTCTGCAACTGGTAAAGGAGGTAGCCGAACAAGGCCGGCAAAGTGCCGCTATGTATGGCTGCCGGGGATGGACACTTCATCACAATACGGACATCTGGCGTTCCACCGGTTCTGTAGACGGTCCGGGATATGGTATTTGGCCTACTTGTAATGCCTGGTTCTGCCAGCATTTATGGGATCGTTACCTGTTCTCCGGCAATCGCGATTACCTTGCCGAAGTATATCCACTGATGCGTAGTGCCTGCGAATTCTATCTGGACTTCCTGATACGTGAGCCACAAAACAACTGGTTGGTAGTATCGCCCTCCTACTCTCCCGAAAACCGTCCGTCGGTAAACGGGAAACGCGATTTTGTCGTCGTGGCAGGTGCTACTATGGATAACCAAATGGTAAGCGACCTTTTTCATAACACATTGGAAGCCGCATCCTTGATGGGCGAATCATCCACTTTCATGGATAGTCTGCAAACAGTCGTTCAAAACTTAGCTCCTATGCAAGTGGGACGCTGGGGACAGCTACAAGAGTGGATGGAAGACTGGGATAATCCGAAAGACCGTCATCGCCACACATCTCATTTATGGGGATTGTATCCGGGACGCCAGATCACCCAAAACACCCCCATCCTTTTTGAAGCAGCCAAACGCACACTCGAAGGTCGCGGAGACCATTCCACCGGTTGGTCTATGGGATGGAAAGTCTGTTTTTGGGCACGGCTTCTCGATGGAAACCATGCTTATAAGCTAATTACCGAACAACTCCACCCTACTACCGACGAAAAAGGACAGAACGGAGGAACTTATCCCAACTTGTTCGATGCCCATCCTCCTTTCCAGATAGACGGTAACTTTGGCTGTACGGCAGGAATCTCCGAGATGCTGGTACAGAGTCATGCCGGTAGTGTACATTTGCTACCCGCACTACCCGATGTGTGGAAGAAAGGAAGCGTAAAAGGGCTTCGCTGCCGTGGCGGATTTACAGTAGAAGAACTGAATTGGAAAGACAACCAACTCCAAACAGCCCGTATCACCTCATCCATAGGAGGAACTCTACGTATTTGCACTGCCACCCCGTTATCACTTAACGGAATTGCATTAAAACCGGTAAAGCGTTCCGAATGTGACAATTCACTATTGAAAAGTCAACCGATACGTCGTCCTCTGATTGCCGCCGATGCTCCAATCAATACGACCGTGCAGCCCAAAACTTATCTATATGATATAAAAACGGTAGCTGGAGAAAGTTATCTGATAACGAAAGAAAAATGAATGAATAAATAATTTAAAATCCCCAAAAGAAAGGAGTTAGAAAACCATTAGTCTGCCATCAAAGACTCGTTTTCTAACTCCTTTTATTTTAAATCAGAGATACTTCCAAACTACAAAACATCCATAAGATATAACTTTTTCAGTTCTTTATAATTCTCGATAAAATCAAACTCCAAGAATCCCTTATTATATATAGTATGTTATCCGGATGAACTTCATTTATTATCCATAATCCAACATTTCCTGCAACTATACTATTTTTTCGATTATAATCGTATCAAATGACAGTTCTCAATTAAAACAATCTATATTTCTCTTTATTTCCCCCCTCATTTCCAATAAAAAGCACCAACTTTACAAGTAGCTAAGACAAAGATTCTTTTACCTTATAAAGCCTTGAAATATGAACTATCGCCTATTTTTCTTTTCTATATTTTGGCTTTACTTGAATAACATTCCACTATTTGCCCAATCCCCTCATGTATCAGCCCGATTTGTGGATACAGAGAGAAATCATCCGCATGCCCCAATTCATGAGCAAGCCCAATAACAGGAGGTCTGAGGCCTGATCTTGTTGATTTGGAATTCAAATCAAAATAGATGGTAGAGCCCTGTTTTACTGCCGCATTTCGATAATTCTTTACCGTTACATTTTTTGATATTTCCTTTCATTGCTATCCCATTAAAATCTAAAATTGTTCTTTGAAATATTTGAAATTTAGTTAGTTACAGAGGTTTTCAAAGCGCGATGATTTCAATTTATACCTTTGCATCCCAATAAAAACTGCAATGAATAAAGAGAAATATGTGTTTTCCCAATTTATCTCATTCTTGAACGAAGATAAGTTTCGACGCATTGTCGACAAGTATCACGGGAATCGTTATGTGAAACACTTCACTTGCTGGAATCAACTACTTACTTTGATGTTCGGTCAACTTTCTAATCGTGAAAGTCTGCGAGATTTGATAGTTGCTCTTGAAGCTCATCATTCCAAATGTTATCATTTAGGAATGGGTAAAAAACATATCAAAGTCATCGTTAGCAAGAGCAAATCAAGATAGAGACTATCATACTTTGAAGAATACGCATACTACCTGGTTAGTGAAACACGACAAAAGCGTGTTAATCATATTTTCAAACTTGGTGGCAACGTTTATGCTTTCGATTCGACAACTATTAACTTGTGTCTTTCAGTCTTTTAGTGGGCTAAATTCCGCAAGAAGAAAGGGGATATCAAAGTGCATACATTATATGATGTAGAAACACAGATTCCTGCCTTCTTTCATATCACGGAAGCATCCGTACACGATTCTAAAACTATGATTGACAATCCTTATGAATCAGGTTCTTATTACATCTTTGATCACGGTTATAACAACTTCAAGATGCTATGTAAGATTCATCAGATTGAAGCCTACTTTGTTGCCAAAGCAAAAAAGAACCTCCAATACAAATCCATCAAATGGAAGCGTAGGCTACCCAAGAATGTGCTTTCAAGCGCAAGTGTACTTCTGGTTGGATTCTATCCTAAATAATATTATTCAGAGCCACTTAGACTGATTAAATATTGGGATGAAAAACAAAAAAGGGAATTCGTTTTCATAACCAATGCCACGCATATATCTGCTCTTCAAGTTGCCGAACTTTATAAAAATCGCTGGCAGGTAGAGCAGTTTTCAAAATGGCTCAAGCAGCACCTTGAAGTCAAAATATTTTAGGATACTACAGAGAACGCTGTTCGAATACAGATATATGCTGCAATACCCACTTACTGCTTGGTGGCAATCGTTCAACACGATATACAACTGGATAGAAGTACATACGAAACACTGCAAATATTGAGCATCTCATTGACTGATAAAACTCATCCGAGAGATCTCTTTGATAAAACTAAATTTCAAAATGACAAAGAACGATTCGGACCAAATGGGCCAAGTTTATTTAATTTTTAATTTGTCCCAATTTTAATGGGGCACTAATGATTTTTGAATATAAAAACTTCCCCTTTCCAAGTAATGGTGTCTTTCGATATTTTAGCGTAATCGCCTTTAACATAATATTTTTCAAAAAAAGAATCATCTATTGCAGGGATTTCTATCGAAATATGGTTAATGTTCTTTTCTATTTGATACTCTTGAAATGGATCAAATCCAACTATACCATAAAATAGACCATCAGAAGTATGAGGTATTATATGCTCAGGTACAATATAAAATGTTATTGATTTAACATTATTAGGTAGCATTAACTCTCTACTACTCTTGGAGTAAATTAAATCAAATGTTTTAAAAGTATTAGTATGCACATTTATTTTAAGATTCCCCCTTTGATAAGGTATTAAAAAAGAAACTTTGATACTGTCATTTATAGTAGAATCCGAAAATTGAACTACTTTTAATCCTTTAAGTCCAAAAACATTCGGTGGAGTTGAGTTTAATTCAATAAAATTAGCATCAACCCACATAAAAGTACATTTTGCCAATGTATCATTATACCAAACAGGAGTATAAATATGAGGTTCAATGTAATTAAAATTATTTCCTATTATTTCTATTTTTGTTCCAGATTTGCTAAAATAAGTTCCTGATATATCTTTTTGTCCAAACACATAAAGGCTAAAACAAATACAAAGAAACAATAAAGCTCGTACTTTCATATTACTTCCCTCCTCCTATTAATTTTTTTTGCTGTTTAAAGAATTTATTCAAGTCAATAGAATATTGATAAATAACCGGATAAACATGTTTTCCGTCATTTGTTATACCACCCACAGAATGTACATCTATACCTTGTAATCCCCTTCCTCTTAAACTACCAGGGAAAGACCTATCATAGGAGTATTGCATTTTATAGGCTTCAATTTCCATATTTGATACACTTCTTATACCGACTCCTGCATTAAGCAATTCTCCATTAGTGGAAAACCTTAACCCTCCTGCATCCAATGATTGTCGAACATGCGTGACTTCATGTATGGATAGAGCATCCGAAGAAGTTTCAATATAAACCTTTCCATCGCTACCTTGACGCACTTTATGTTTTCCACCACTAATTGAGCTTAAAGCATACACATTGCTTTGATCTGCTCCCAATAGATCAATGTCTGCCTTACTTGTATTCAAGTTTGATATACGGTTATTGGCTTCTGATATTCTGCTTTCAAGTTTACCGATTTGTTTTTCGCTCAAACCTCCTTTGTCAAGTTTATCTTGATTTCTAACTATGTCTTTATTAAGAGAAGTAATTCTATTATCTATATTCTTTTTTAGCCGTTCCGCTTCTTGTGGGTCTTCCCATATCATGCCTGTCGGATCAATAAACCTTACCGGATTATTCGCACAATAAACATATGGACTTATATCATAATACTTTTCCAGCAAAGGATCCATCGTTGAGAATCGTGGAACGAGTGTATATTGCAGACGAGCACCGGAATCATACATGTTGAAACCATGCATTGACAATTCTTCTTTCCCACAAAACCGGCGATTCTGAATATCATAACCTGTTCTACGGAAAATAGCTCCCGAGGGGAGATATTCCATGCTCTGAAGCACCTCTCCTGTCTCATAATCACAAGTCAAGCGAACGCTGCCCAAATAATCCTTGATATAATAATACCCTCGAATTCGCTTCTCACCTGTAGTATCATTGCGCAAAGAAACATATCCTCCGGGAGTTTCAAGTCTAGAAAGGCGGCCGTCACGAAATAGGAAATCGCCATCCCGCACCTCCTCCGTCTCGGAAGAAGGATCGGATAGAAGTTGCAAATCATCCAAAGGGACAATAAGGGCTGTACGGTAAGTTTTGGTATTCGTACGAACACGACGACCATCCGAAAGATAATCCAGCAGTAATGTATTACCTCCGGGAAAGCAGACGCTGTCCGGTAAATTATGGTTGTTATAATGTGCATACTCCACATTTTGTGCAAGATTCCGAGTCTCATTACCATTATCATCATAACCAAAAGCCCCCTCCGGTTCCCACGAATGATAAAGAAAAGAATAAGCATCCGGCCAACGGGAGGAACTATGGTCATAAGAAGACTTAAAATGATTGCCGGTATATTCGAAAGAGAGCACATTGACATCTCCCAATGGCGTTTGCCGGGTCAAAGTACGAATATTTCCCATAATGTCATAGCCCATACTCTCTTTGAAACGTAAATAACCGGTACCGTCATAAGTATACATAGCCATATCGCACAGGGATTGCCGGTCTCCATAAGACAAAAACATGCGGTAACTATTGTCCAGCTGCCGAATAGAAACCGCAGAGATGCGCCCGTTAAAATACTCGTTCCAAAAACAAGAAGGCACATCCGAATAATGCAATGTCTGCGAAAAACGGGCGCTTTCCAAACCGCCCAATTTACCGTCGGTACGATAGACCGTGGAGATCCGTTCGCCAGAAGTGATCTGCTCGAAAACCGGACGGCAGAATTCGTCATAGGTAAGCTCACGGGAAGGGAAAGTCCGGCTTTGATTAGTCCGACCGTCAGAAAGAGATACTGTAAGAGCAGAAGCCGTCTCACGACCACCGTTATCATAATGATAAGACATATCCGAAAGGCAGGTTCCGTCAGGACTCACAAAACGCCGGTTAATGAGGACAGGAGCGTTGAGTTCATTATATTCGGTAAAAGTATAAGTAGTAGCACGGCTGACAGCATTGTAGATACTACTCCCTATAAGACGCTTACGCTTATCGTAACTGAAAGACTGGAGTTCACCGGTACCCTCTCCATCATTCAATGATAAATAACAACCGGTCAGTAATGATTGACAAGAGGAATAAGTGCCTTGAGGGCGAACCACATTCAAAGAATGGAAAAGAGGTAAAAAAAGAAAAGATTCCGTATCATAGTAAGAAACCTTCGTGATACGAGGAGATTCCCCGAGAGGAAAGCGGTTTGTATAACCGAAAGTACCTGTACCATCATAGGATTCACATACCAGTGTATCCATATAGCTACGCACCAACTCATGATGTGAGTTGGAATTCCGAACAGTGCCTTCCAAAATGATCCGGTCCAAAAGATCGTACTTGCAGAAACTCCACTCGCTGCGGAAACGCTGGTTGGGGCTTTGACTGAGAATCATACGATGGTCGCCGTCGTAAACTTTATAATACCAACCGGCACCGGGCAGCTTTGAAGAAATACAATTATTAAAATAGTCATATTCATAAAAGTACGCATAGTGATCAAGCAGATTACCGGAAGCCAACACATAACTTCCGGCAGATGACTCCCAATTCTCAGATACTGCGGGAGGAAGAACACAAACCAACTGGTCGAAACGATCATAAAGGAAATAAGTGTCATATGTATAATCCAAACCGACATGCCGTTCCAAGACCACTTTTTCGTGAGCATTTGTAAAAACATAATCACTTTCACCATCCTCGTTTGTACGTTTCACGCAAGTAAGACTACCGTCAGGATAATTTCCGTTTCTCGTCACCATAAAACCAGAAAGGGTATAATGAGTCACACAAAGGAAACCGGTTGAACCTGCATTCAATAAATACTCCGTTGTAACAGATCGCCCGGGAGTATTACGCCCTATTTCGGCTGTAACACGATTCCAGACAGAAGGCTCGTATTCATAGTCCACATGGTAATGGTCTTTATACGGAGAAGAATCGAATGCAGATGCCTGTTTATAAGAACCGTCCGAACTGTCAAAAGGCAATAATTGCCACTCCCGTTGGCAACGCCCGACATGATCATACACAATAAGATCAGCCATATCTTTTCCAGAGGGCGTAATGCCATGGTGCACCGTTTGAACCAAGCGTCCACCCGAATCGTAATAGGCTGTACTAACCAACGCATTGCTTTCATTCAAGGAAATACCCGGAGAGACCGGCTCTTTAGGGACATAGGTACGGACATAATTCGACTGTCCACAAAAATCGGAAAGAAAAGAAATGAAGATGCAAGACAAAATGCACCTGAGAAAAAGGGAATGATTAATACTCCGTCGCATATTTGTACTCTGTTTTACGTAATACATGTTCCTGTTCTCCTGTCTCTATCACTTCGCACAGCCGGTTGAATTCATCATACGTATAACGGTAAGTCACTCCACGGGCGTCAGTCTGGGAAACAATCCCTACCAATGGTTCATACCGGGTTGTCACAACCTGTGCATTAGGCAACCGGCTCCGCAACTGATTCAACAAACGCCAGTCTTCCTCCGTCGGCTCCTCACGAGAAGCAATCAAGTCGGGAACAATCCCCTAAGACTTCACCTCCTCTAATGAAGACCCGTCAATTTGGGCTATGATGTGTTGTCCCTGATATCCCCATATCAATACAACAGAGCGCCCTTGACGGGTTTGCACCGAAACCGCTTGCCCATTAGCACTGTAAGAAGAGTAAATAAGTTCCGGCACTCCCAAGTTCTGGTCCACATTTCCAGTAAACTCAGGTGGAAACGAATATCCCTCTTTATTATAATGCGCATATTCCTTCCACGGTTTTATATAAGAATCCTTATAATGCAGGTGATGCAACCGCTTGACCAGAACTCCATCCGTATAGAAAGATTCCTCAATGGGAACAGTTACCAGATTATTCTGCTGAAAAATACCGTCATTGTAGTTAGGATAATCAATAAAATAACGAATCGTATGCTCTTCCTTCGGATGTCCGGTTTGCGTAACCGTCGACTTGTTCACTAAAAAATTAGAAGAATTATACTCATAAGTCGTATATTTGTTGAAAGAAAGGCTGTTCTCTTTGCCAGGAATATGACTATAATAAGATTCACTACAATTCAGCAAAGGAATGTGATAACCTTCTACATTATATCCATATCCATGTCCATTCTCATCAACCTGCAAACCTTTCAACCGAAAAATCATCCGTTTGTCATATTTATAAGATTTGGCAGATAAACTTTTCCCATCTGCCAAGACTCCTTGCCAAGACAATTTTCCATTTAACGGCATCGGAATACTGGGGTCTTTCCAGTAAACCAAAGCAGGTTCCGCCAAATTATAAAAATTACTCGTCTCACAAATACTCTTGCTCTTATCCTCTTTCGTCACACTCACCTCCGTGTATCCCATAAAATAACTATTGTATGGATTCTCTAAAGGACGAACCGCCGACGAATTATATTCAATAAACTGATAACGGCCAACAATATTATTAGTCCCTATAGAGGATACGACATCAAGTATACCGGTCGTAGAATATTCAGCATTCCTGTGAAGAAGTCCCGAACAAAGTCCTCTTGCCCGATCCCGATATACAAACTTACGTGTAGATAAGGGAGATTTTATTTCCGCAACACGTACCCCTCCGACAAAAGGTTCACGATTTACCCAACGGCCTTTATATCGTTTCACCTGAATAGTAAGACGCCCCCACTCCGCCGTCCTCGCTGTGATAGTGGCGCTTTTCATCTTCTCAAGGCACTTCAAACGGGTTGTAAATGTATATTGCTCATGTATCTTGCTGCCTGTATTCTGAAGTCCTTCCGGAAGGCCATATTGATGAAAAGAAGGCATATCCAATTCAAACAAGCAAGTATTTTTTTCCACTTCATAACCATATCCCTCTCCCTTACCGTCATACGTACAAACTACATCTATGTACCCATCGAAAGGAAAATCAAAACTAACTGTTTTTTCAGTCTCATTATAATCTTTTACAAGAGTAACCACTTGGGCAGAATCTTCCACTTGCCATTCATATTCATATTGAGACCACACTTGATTAGGTTCATATTGAAACTCCGTCCTTCCCTCTAAAGGAGAAACCAATCCGGTCAACATCCAAGTTCGAGACAGTGAATTTGATTCACGCATATCCTTAGGGCCTGCAAGGTGTTCTTCTCCTTCCTTAATACAAACCTGAGATTTTATTGGATAAATATAACAATATTGTTTCCCATTCTCTGTTCTCCATTCTCTTTCGTAATGATAGTAATCCTTGCGAGCCACAAAAGGGACAAAGGGAAATACCTCTTTAGAACTATCATACCCGTTATAATACCCCCATTTATCACAACAAAAACTATTTTTCATGGGCAATGCATCGGACATCTCATATTCCATGCGATATTTTTGTTTTGTTTCTCCTGTTCCTTGTATTGAAACGGAATCTAATTTTAAACGGTGAGTCAGATACTTTGCCGTATTATCTCCAACTTTTCCACTTGATCCCCTTCCCTCAAAATAGGAATGGTGAAATGTGTAAGACAAGTTGGGAACCGATTTATTCTTTGCATAAAGAAGAATCTTTTCCAGTCTTTTAGGGCGTTTAGCAGAAGTATTTCCACGCGGGACACGAATATCCAGACGTACATCGTCCGAGGGTACCAAATCTAAAGAACCGTCTTTCCACACAATCCTTCTCAACACAGGTTCACAATCCGTCAACTCCATAGAAACGGAAGTCGTGGATTCAGGTCTCATTGTTCGAAATTCATTCCAAGTAATACCCGGATTCGAAAAAAGATCCTCTGATATCATCCTGAGTTCCTTCAGCGAATGATTTATAGGACTTAAATAAGAATCGAAATATATGTCATACTCAAAGGTTATGACATCACCGGTCGGATACTCGATACGAGTGAGCAGCCACGAAGATATTGTCCGTGTCTCCGAATCAAAATGATCCGGCTCAAAAGCGGAAGCCTTACCCGGATATGATCCTACATGCTCATCAATTGCCTCCCCATACACCATTCCATAACTTTCCTTTGTTTCCCGGATACCGAAAACGTATTTCACATTTTCAGGAGTAACCACCACAAAGCTCCCATCCATTTCATCTCCTTGATACTCTATACGAAGATTTCCCTCCGGGTCTGCCAGAAGAAATTTGGGTACTATACTTGAACTTCCCGCTCCCTTATTCGCATAAAACTTACCGGAAAATCCATCAAAATTATAATGAAAAATATCCGGTTCGTAATCTTTCCGATCATGATATACCGAATACCAAATATATTCGGAATCTTCGTTCGGAATCGTATCCGTTTGCGTCCAATACCCCTTAAGATCATCCCAACCACGAACAGAGCGGGAAATAGCTCCACCAGCATGAATACTCCACCCCAAACCGATCCGACTGGCTTCCTGCCCCACTTTAATCCCTGAGGCATGATAACGTAACGATATGGGCAAACTATAATTACCTACACGAATAGTATAAATAGGAATACTTATATCCGGGACTCCGGTATATAAAGATACGGGAATTTCCGAATACTCCATCAATGAATACGCTTCCGGAGAAGGTGTATAGTTTTTCAAAACAATCTCCTGCGTCTGTCCTTGAATATCATTACCCCAATATAAAAAAACAAATAAGAGGAAAAGCATGCATGTCTTCATAATACATTTACAGGTTATCTATTCTTCAATATCTTTTCACTGTTAACTTCACCGTTAATAATAACAGATAATAAATAATCTGCTGATGGTAAAGAGGTTAAATCAAATGTTTCCTGATACATACCGGCATCACATTCCGACAAGGTTTTCTGAAACAAACAAATGCCCGATAAGGAACAAAGTAACAAATCCACACTGCTTGGACCATCAAGAAGAATATCTATCTTTAGCAGTCCTCCATCTGGAGAGAAATAACTGTTATATGCGTAATTTCCCGATTTTTTTCCAAAGCTTTTTTTCTTTGTATAAAGTTCCTCTTCGTCTCTTTCTGCTTGCGTGGCAAGTGTCTCACGAACGGCCATGTTTACCCGATCCTCCGACAAATATTTCTGTTCCTCCACAGGATAATAATAAGAACGTTGAAAATGCCGGACAGGAATACCGGAAGCACAAACAAAAGTCTGTACAGTTTCAAAAACCGGATATCTGTAACCGGGAGCATACCACCGATAAGCATCTACCCGCCAGGTAATACTATCATGAGTAAGATGATAAATAAGTGAATCTTTCGAATAGGAAGACGTTTCTCCAAAACTCAATATAGCCGGAGAAGAAGCTATGCGCTGTCCTGTCCGGACAGATTCATGGACACGCAAGACATCAGACAATACTTCACCGTCAGGCAAAAACAGTATCCCTTCCGCATCCGCTTTACGGACTGTTTCACCATAGACAGCCAAATTCAATGTATGACTATATTTTCCTTCTCCGTAATAAAAAGAACAAATAGAATCCGAATAAGTCAAAGGATAATGCATAATTAATTCGGGAAGCAAATGACGCACCTGTAATAATTGATTAAAATAACCGACACATAGCAATGAATCGCCGGAAAAACGATACTGATAAGTAGCATTCATTCCAGAACAGGTAAACAAACTGTCCATTCGGTCATAAGATTCCCGATATTCATTTTCCAACGGAGTTAACTCACTGAAATCCCAAACAACATTTTTTCCGCTTCGCCCCGGAGACTTATACTGTACCTCCTGTTTAAGAATGACATCGCCCTCCCTAAACATATGAGTATCTTGCTGTAAAACGGTTTGTGCCTGCGCAGCTGCCATTCCTCCGGAAAAGAGTAATGGCAATAGCTGACTTTTCACTTTAAAATCCATGACATGGCATTTAAGGTTAAAACTGTCACCCATCTGTAAAGATAAAAAGCCGGGTAACTT